>NZ_JBFAIC010000052.1:0-87782 GCF_040654515.1 Dactylosporangium sp. NPDC050688 | reverse complement strand
GCCTTCGCCGACGTGCTCTACCGCCTGATCGAACAACCGTTCATCAAACTCGGCCGGCACATCGTCACCACCCGCCAGACCCGACGCAAGACCCGGCTCAACGCCCGACAGACGACGCCGGCAGACCTGAGCGCAGCGCAGCCGGCAGACTCCAGCGCGGCGCAGCCGGCAGACTCCAGCGCGGCGCAGCCGGCAGACTCCAGCGCGGCGCAGCCGGCAGACTCCAGCGCGGCGCAGCCGGCAGACTCCAGCGCGGCGCAGCCGGCGGACTCCAGGGCGGCGCAGCCGGCCCGGCACCCCACCGCCGAACCGGTCGCGGTGCCACCCGCGCAGGCCACCGGCAGCTGAACCACCAAGCCCCGGCGCGAGCCGCGCCCGCGGCAAGCCCGCGGTGATCCAAGTCGCGTCCCGGCCGTCTGGACGACCACGACGCGACTTCGATCAACCGGCTTCGATCAACCGGCAAGATCCCAAGCGATCTGTGCGGCAGGGGCCTCAGACGCGGAACTGGTCGACCAGGGTCCGCAGCTCGCGGCTCATGGCGGACAGGTCCTGCGCGGCGGCGCGGGTGTCCTCCACGCCGCCGGTGGTGGCGCGGGCAGCCTCGGAGATGGTCGAGATGTCCGCGGCGATGTCCGCCGAGCCGGCCGCCGCCCGGGAGATGTTGCGGCTCATCTCGGTGGTGGTGGCCGTCTGCTGCTCGACGGCCGCCGCGATGGTGGTCTGGTAGTCGCCGAGCCGGCCGGTGATCTCGACGATCCGGTTGATCGCCTCGGTCGCGGCGGCCGTGTCGGACTGGATGCTCTGCACCTTCGCGGCGATGTCGCCGGTGGCCCGGCCCGTCTCCTGCGCGAGGTCCTTGACCTCGCCGGCGACGACGGCGAACCCCTTGCCGGCGTCCCCGGCGCGGGCCGCCTCGATGGTCGCGTTGAGCGCGAGCAGGTTGGTCTGCTCGGCGATGTCGTTGATGACCTTGATGACGTCGCCGATCTGGCGGCTCGAGCCGGTCAACCGGCCGATCAGGTCGAACGCCGAATGGGTCAGCTCGGTCGTCTGCCCGCCGATGCGGGCGGCCTCGGCGGTGGTGCCGGCGATCTCCTGGATCGAGGCGCTCATCTGCTCGGCGCCGGTCGCGACGGTCCGCACGTTGTCGGACACCTCGTCGGCCGAGGCCACGATCCGCCCCGACCGCGCCGCCGTCTCCTGGGCCCCGGTCATGATCCGGGTCGAGGTCTCGGTGAGCTGCCGGCTGGCGGTCGCGACCGTCGCCGCCGACCCGCCGATCGCGCGGACCAGCGTGGAGATCTTGTCGACGAACGTGTTGAACTCGCGGCTCACCGCGGTGAACTCGTCGTTGCCGCTGACCGTCAGCCGATGCGTGAGGTCGCCGTCTCCCTCGGCGATGTCGGCCAGCCGGTCGTACAGCGCCCGCAGCGGCCGGACGATGGAGACGGACAGCACCAGCGCCATGAGCGTCGACAGCGTCACCGCGATGCCGCCCACGACATTGGCCAACCGGCCGGTGCGGCTCGCCGTGGAACGGGCCGACTGCCCGGCGGCGTCGGCCCGCTGCTGGGCGCGGACGAGCAACTGGTCGACCGGGTCGCTGATCCGGGCGTACACCTCCAACCCCTCGCCGACCACGAGGTCGTTGGCCACCTGTGTCTGCTCGGGCGCGCCGGCCCGGTACGCCGCGACGACCTGGTCGTCCAGCGCCGCGAAGTCGTCGAACGCCGCGCGGATCGCCTGCACGGACGCCCGGTCCTCGGCCGGCAGCGGCAGCCTCGCCATCGCCTCCAGCTCGGCGGCGAAGTCCCGCATCGAGCCCAGGAACGCCGCCCGGGTCTCCGCCGTGTCATCGGCGGCCCCCGGCGCACCGCGCACGATGTCGAACGCGTACCCGACCTGCCACCCGGAGATGTCGGTGATGCGGAACTTCAGCTGCTCGGCGGCGTCGAGCTGGGCCCGGTCGGCGGCCAGCTGCTCCGCGGTCTGGCGGGTTGCCCGCGACGCGGTCGCCGCCGCCAGCCAGATGGCCACCACACAGAGCGCGACGACGCAGAAGCCGACCACCAGCCGCGGTATGACTCCCGTGCTCCGCAGTATGCTCATGTTCGTCCCCCGGTGACCCAGCTGTCGGCCGTTTGCCGTCCCATCGGCCCGGCCTGGACGATCCTGAGCGAACTCGCACCCACGCGCGACGGCGGAAGGGGACGGCGGATGCAGGACGCGACGGCGGCCCTGCTGGCCGTGCTCGCGGACGTGCGGGCGATGCTCGCCCGCCCCGGCAACGACTACACCTGGTCGTCCTTCATCGACGCCGGGACCGCCCTCGAGGAGATCGACGAGGCGATCGCGGTGGTGCGAGCCGGCGGCACGCCCACCGCGTGCGGCGTGCTCTTCGCACCGACGGGGCCGATCCAGGAGGTCGCCCTCTCCAGCGGCTGGGGCGACGAGTTCCTCGACCTGGCCGACCGCTTCGACGCCGCGATGCTCGCCGCGCGGCGCCCGTCCTAGAGCCGCCTGAACCGCGCGGGGACTTCGCCGACGCTGGGCGAACAGCTCGACCTGCCGGTGGGCGGCTGCGCGCCGGAACGGGTCAGGTCGGGTACGTGTTGCCCGGGGTGGTGGCGATCAGCACGTCCGCGGCGGGGCGCCAGCCGAGCTTCGCGTACAGGTGCCGGCCCTCCTCGCTGGCGATGAGGATGCCGTGCGTGGCGCCTGCCGGGACCGCCGCCGCGGCGAGGGCGCCCATGAGCGCGCTGGCCAGGCCGCGGCGGCGGTGCGCCGGCAGCGTCTCGATCCGGTCGGCGACGCCGTCGGGGCCGGTCAGGCCCATCGTGCCGCGGGCACCCACCCCGCCCGACCCGGCCAGCACCGTCGCCGTGATGACGGCATCGGCCACGCCGCTGGTGACGGTGTACCCGGACGCGGGCGGTGGCGCCGGATGGGTCCGCAGGTCGGTGGTCATGAGCAGTTCGGCGCGCTTCAGCAGTACCAGACCCGCCGCCTCCAACACGGTGGCCGTGGTGGCCGCATCGGTGGTGGGCACGGTCAGCCACGTGGGCTCGGGCTCCGCGGCGACCCGCCCGGCCAGGTCGCGCAGGGACGGCGGGTCGCGGTCGAGCGCCACGTATTCCACGGCCCGGCCCGGCTGCAGGCAGCGCACCCGCAGGCCGGGGCCGACTTCCTCGGCGGTGGGCAGGGCGCGGGCCGCCGCCCAGCCGCGCTGCCAGCGGACGGCGAGTTCACGGAGGTCGGGCACCCGGCCGAGGCTACCCGTCCGACCGGCGCGGGCCGGGATGCGGTAGGAGTGGGGGCGTGCGGAATCTACCGGTCGGACGGGTGCTCGGGGACGTGGTCGCGGCGCTCGGCGACCGCGGCGGCGCGGTGCTGGTGGCGCCGCCCGGGACCGGGAAGACGACGCTGGTGCCCCTGGCGCTCGACGAGGACGGGGCGGGCGGCGGCACCGTCGTCGTGGCGGAGCCGCGGCGGATCGCGGCGCGGGCGGCGGCCCGGCGGATGGCGCAGCTGCGGGGCGAGCGGGTCGGCCAGAGCGTCGGGTACAGCGTCCGCGGCGACCGCGCCGTCGGCCCCGGCACGCGGGTCGAGGTGGTCACCACCGGGCTGCTCGTGCAACGGCTGCTCGCCGACCCCGCGCTCGACGGCGTCGGCACCGTCGTGATCGACGAGTGTCACGAGCGGCACCTCGACACGGACCTGGTGCTCGGGTTCCTGGTGGAGAGCCGGCAGACGCTGCGGCCGGATCTGCGGCTGCTCGCGACGTCGGCGACCGCGGACGCGGACCGGTTCGCGCTGCTGCTCGACGCGCCGGTGGTGACCGCGGAGGGCGCGCTGCACGACGTGGCCGTGCACTGGTGTCCCCCGGCGCGTCCGGTGCGGCCACCGCACGGCCTGCACGTCGACCCCGCGTTCCTCGACCACGTGGCGGCGGTGGTGCGCCGGGCGTGGCGGGAGGCGGAGGGGGACCTGCTGGTGTTCCTGCCGGGCGCCGGCGAGATCGTGTCGGTGCGGCGGCGGCTGGCCGACCTGCCGGTGGACGTGCTGCACGGGCGGCTGCCGGCGAAGGAGCAGGACGCCGCGCTGCACGGCGGCGGCCGGCGGCGGGTGGTGCTGGCCACGGCCGTCGCCGAGAGCAGCCTGACCGTGCCGGGGGTGCGGGTCGTGGTCGACGCCGGGCTGGCCCGGGTCCCGCGCACCGACCACGCCCGCGGGCTGGGCTCCCTCGCCACGGTGCGCGCGGCGAAGGCCGCCACGGTCCAGCGCGCCGGGCGGGCGGGCCGGGAGGCGCCCGGGGTCGTGTACCGGTGCTGGTCCGAGGCCGACGACGCGCGGCTGCCGGCCCAGCCCGAGCCGGAGGTGGCGGTCGCCGAGCTGACCGCGTTCGCCCTGGCGCTCGCGTGCTGGGGGCACCCGGGCGGGGCCGGGCTGGCGCTGCCGGACCCGCCGCCGGACGCGGCGATGCGGGTCGCGCAGGCGACGCTGCACGCGCTCGGCGCGGTCGACGCGAACGGGCGGGCCACGCCGCGCGGGCACCGGATGTCGCGGATCGGCGCGCATCCGCGGCTGGCCCGGGCGCTGCTGGACGGCGCGCCGAAAGTGGGCGCGCGCAAGGCCGCGGAGGTGGTCGCGATCCTCGCCGACGACTCCCTCGCCCGGGGCGACGACCTGGCCGCGGCGTGGCGGCACCTGCGCGACACCGGCGACGCCCGCTGGCGCGCCGAGACCGAACGGCTGCGCCGCGGCCTGCCCGGCGGCTCGACCGGTCTGGACGGCGCCCCGACCGGCCTGCCCGACGACCTGGTCGCCGGGCTCGTCGCCGGGCTGGCGTACCCGGAGCGGCTGGCCCGGCTGCGCGGCGGCGGGTACCTGATGGCCGGTGGGACGGAGGCGGCCCTGGCGCCGGGCTCGCCGCTGACCGGGCACCCGTGGCTCGCGGTCGCGGTCGCGGACCGGCAGCCGGGCAGCGCCGCCGCGCGGGTCCGGCTCGCCGCGGCGATCGACGAGGACACCGCCCGGGAGGCGGGCGCCGCCCTGGTGTCCACAGTGGACGAGATCACGGCGCGGGGCGCGGAGCGCCGCGACCAGCTCGGCGCGATCACGCTGCGGCGGCGCGAACTGCGGAACCCGCCGCGCGAGCTGGTCGAGCGGGCGCTGCGGGAGGCCCTCGCCCGACAAGGGCTGCGCTGGTCGCCGGAGGCAACCCAGCTGCGCTGGCGGATGGCCTTCTGCCACCTGGTGCTCGGCCCGCCGTGGCCGGACGTGAGCGAGGCGAGCGTCCTGGCGCACACCGACCTGAGCGGCGTCACCAAGGTGTCCACCGTGGACGCCGAACGGACGCTGCGCACCCTGCGGGCGATGCTGCCGTGGCCGGCCGCGCAGCGCCTCGACGAGCTGGCGCCGGAGCGGCTGCGGGTGCCGAGCGGCTCGCTCGTCCGGGTCGACTACAGCGATCCCGAGGCGCCGGTGCTGGCGGTGAAGGTCCAGGAGGCGTTCGGCTGGCTGGAGACGCCCCGGGTCGGCGGCGGCCGGGTGGCGGTCCTGCTGCACCTGCTGTCGCCCGCGGGCCGGCCCGTCGCCGTCACCCGGGACCTGGCGTCGTTCTGGCGCACCGGGTACCCGCAGGTCCGCGCCGAGCTGCGGGGGCGGTACCCGCGGCACCCGTGGCCGGACGACCCGCTGGCGGCCGCGCCGACCCGCAGGACCAACCCGCGCCGCTGAAGCCACCCGGCGCCTCACCCACCCCGGCGCGGGCCGGCGCGCAGGCTGGAGTCGAGGAGGAGGCGATCCGACCCCGGGAGGGATGCATGGACCTGAGGGCGATGGACCTGACCACGCTGGCCGCCGAGGCATTCCAGTACGGCTACCCGCTGCTGACCAGTCTCGCCGCCGTGGAGCGCAACCGCGGCGCGTACAACACGTTCACGCACCAGCGGCGGTTCGAGGACCAGCGCAACGCGAACCCGGACCTGCTCTACTCGACCGCCCGGCTCGACCTGTCCGGCGGGCCGCTGTGGCTCGGCGTCCCCGACACCGGCGACCGGTACCACGTGCTGCAGTTCGTCGACGCGTGGACGGACAACTTCGCCTACGTGGGCCGGCGCTCCACCGGCAGCGGCGAGCGCGAGTTCCTGCTCGTGCCGCCCGGCTGGGCCGGCCGGGAGGCGCCGGGTGCCCAGGTCATCAGGATCCCGACGATGGTGACGACGCTCATCGGGCGGTTCGCCTGCCAGGACCCTCAGGACGCGACGGAGGTCCATGCCCTGCAGGACGCGCTGCGGATCGACCCGCTGTACCCGCAGGTCCCGCTGGACGGGTTGCCGCACCCGCAGCCGGGAGTGCCGGACGACCTGCTGTTCTTCGAGACGCTGCGGCGGTCCCTCGCCGCGTTCCCGCCGTCGCCCGCGGAGCGGCGCTACCAGCGCCGGTTCGCGTCGATCGGGCTGCTGGAGCCGGGGCCGTCGCCGTACACGGGCGCGCCGCGGGAGCTGCGGGAGACGCTGCGCGACGGGCTCGCCGCCGGTCAGGAGCAGCTGGAGGAGGAGGCCACCACGCGGCACGCCGGGCTGGTCAACGGCTGGACGAACGACCTGCACCTGTTCGAC
Source organism: Dactylosporangium sp. NPDC050688 (assembly GCF_040654515.1). Taxonomy (NCBI): domain Bacteria; kingdom Bacillati; phylum Actinomycetota; class Actinomycetes; order Micromonosporales; family Micromonosporaceae; genus Dactylosporangium; species Dactylosporangium sp. NPDC050688. The sequence goes on along the minus strand of NZ_JBFAIC010000052.1, from coordinate 81,156 downwards.
TACAACCTCGACTACTTCGAGGTCGGCACGCTCGACACCCCGGAGTGGACGATGCCGGACCGCGACGAGGCGCACCTGATGCGGGCCGTCGCCGCGCGGACCGGTCTGTGGGGCAACCACGCCTACGAGGCGGTCGCGCCGACCGTGCACAAGGACCGCGACGGCGAGCGGCTCACCGGGGCGCACCGCTACGAGGTCCGCTTCAGCGGATCACCGCCGGCGGAGGCCGGATGGTCCCTGGCCGTGTACGACGTGCCCGGCTCCCGCCCCGTGCCGAACCAGCTCGGCCGGCGCGCGATCGGCGCCGCCACACCCGGGCTGCGGCGGGACCCGGACGGCTCGCTGACCATCCGCATCCAGCACGAGCGGCCCGACGACGACGCGAACTGGCTGCCGGCTCCCGAGGGCGGGTTCCGCCCGGTGCTGCGGATGTACCAGCCGGGCCCGCCCGTCCTGCGGGGCGAATTTCGACCGCCCCCCGTGGTGAGGGTCTAGCAAGATGTAGGGCATGGACGGTGACCACCTGCCCTGCCGCGCCCGGCGCCGGCTGCACGCCGCCCGGGCCCTGGCCGGCGCGGCGGACGGCACCCTGCCGGCGACGCTCGCGCGGCTGCGCGAGGGCGACCGGCACGACCGTGAGGTGGCGCTGTTCATGGCGGTCGTCGGCCGGGACCGCGACGGGATCCTCGCCGCGTTCACCGGTGCCGACCCGCAGCTCGCGCTGCGGGCGAAGCTCGCGTGGGTCGCCGCGGCGGGCACCGCGCCAGAGCCGGTGACGCGGCTCGTCGCCGACGCGCCCGCCGACACCCGGGCCCGGCTGTACCGCCGGATCCGGGCCTGCCGCCGCACGGACTTCGCCGAGGCCCTCGTCGACCCGGTCCGGGCCCGGTTCGGCGACGCCGAGGCGGCCGCGCTGCTGCCGGCCTGCGGCGAGGCCACAGTCACCAGGCTGCTGCCGCAGCTCACCCACGTGCTCGGCGACCGGGGCGCGCTGACCCGGCGCTTCCCGCGGATCTGCCTCGAGCAGGCGGGGCGGGAGCTGGCGGCGCTGCCGGTCGCCGCCCGCGCCGCCTGGTGGGCGCAGCACGGCGCCGGGGTCCTGCAGGCGGCCGGCCCGCTGCCGCACGACGTGCTCGACCTGCTGGAGCGGTACGCGCCGGCCGAGTCGCTGCCGGCGCCGCTGCGCGCGTACGGGGTGCTCGTCGCCGCCGCGCCGCTGCGGGTCCTGGAGCTGCTGACGGCGCCGTCCCGGGCGGGCTGGCTGCGGGCGGTGACGCTGCCGGCGGCGGTGCTGACCCGGCTGGGCCGGCTGCCGGCGGCCGGGCTCGTCGGGCTCACCAGGCGGCTGCGCGGCGACGGCGCCGCGGTCGCCCGGCTGCTGCGCGCGGTGCCGCCGCGGGACCGGGAGGAGCTGCTCGCCCGCGCGATGTCCGATGTGGACCGTGCGCGCTCCACATTGGACGACGAGATCCTTGCGGTGCTGCCGGCCGGCCCGCGGGTCGCGGAGGCGCGCCGGGCGCTGCGGCTCGAGGCGGTCCGCCAGAGCGACGAGCGGACGCTCTGGTACACCGCGCACCTGCCGTGGGCCGAGGCGGAGGAGGCGCTGCTGGCCGCGACCCGCCGGGCCGGCACCGCCGACCGGATCGCCGGCTGGCAGGCGCTGATCCGGTGCGCGGCCCGTGGCAACGACCCGGCGGCCGTGCTCGCCGCGACGCACCACCTGCTGCGCGTGCGCAACGAGCAGGACGCGGTGCGCGGCAACGCGATCCGGTGCCTCAGCGAGGTGCGCCCGGCGCTGCTGCGCCCGGAGCTGGTCGAGCCGCTGGAGCAGATCGTCACCGACGCCGTGCAGGCGCGGGACAGCTCGCCGGCCACCCTCGGGCGGCTCACCGAGCTCGCCGTGCTCGTGCTGCGCGAACGCTTCGACTCGCCGGTACTGGTCCGCTGGGCGCTGCACACGTTCCAGCGGCTGCTCGGCGACGACCGGGTGCCGCACCTCGGCCGCCTCGACCTGCGGCTGCGGCGCGGCCAGGAGGCGCAGGCGTTCGAGGCGGTCCGCGGCTGGGTGCAGCGCGGCGCCGAACGCGGCCGGCACGAGCCGCTGTTCGCCGTCGCCCGCGCCCTCGGCACGCGCGCCCGGCGGCTGCCTGACCTGCAGTCGATGCTGGAGCGCGCCACCCGCCGCGGCAACCTCGCCGGCGTCTCCGGCACCGCTGTCGAGCTGTGGCTCGACGACCCGCACCACCGCGCCGGACGGGTCGAGGCGGTCCTGCGCGAGGACCCGTCGGCGATCGCGTTGCCGGTCGTGTGGCGGGCCGTCTGCGCCCACCGCGACGATCTGCTCGGCGCGGCGCTGAGCGGGCCGCCGCCGGAAGGGCGGTTCCTGCCCGCCGGGGTGCGCTGGGTGCCGCCGCGCGCGCTGTACCTGCACCGCTGGCTCCCCCGGCACCAGCAGGCGTACGCCGACCGGCTCGCCGAGGTGGTCCGCGACCGGGGCGCGACCCCGCGGGCCCGCGCGGCGGCGCTGCACGACGCGGCGTCCGTGCCCGACAGCGGCCGACGGCTGGTGCTGCAGTGCTACAGCGGCGGCGACGCCGGCCTGGCCGAGGCCGCGCTCGCCGCGATGCCGTGGACCGACCGCCCGTCCGACGCGCTGACCGTGCTGCTGTCGCACCTGCGCGACGACCGGGCCGGGACCGCCGCCGCCGGCATCGGCCGGGCCAGCCGCTTCCTGCCGCCGGCGGCGCTGCTGGCCGCGCTGGACCCGGGGCAGGGCAAGGTGACCGCCCGCAAGGCGGCGGTCCGGCTGCTCGCCGCCCGCTCGGTGCCCGGCGCCGCCGACGCGCTGTGGCGGGCGTGGCAGGACCCGCAGCTGCACCGCGACGTGCGGGTCGCGATCGTGGCCGCGGCCCGCCAGCGCGCCGGCGAGCCCGGCATGTGGCGGATCCTGCGCGCCGCCGGCGCTTCCGGCGACCCCGACGCGGTCCTGGCCCTGCTCTCCGCCGGCCCGTGGCCGGTGCCGGCCGCGCTGCGCACCGACTACGCCGCGCTCGTCGCCGCCGCGGCCGGCGCCCCGGACCGGCGGGTGGCGCAGCGGGCCTGGGCGGCGCTGCCGCGCTGGGCCCCGTGGCTGCCGGACGTGTCCGGCGCGGTGACGGCGCGGCTCGCCGACCTCGGCGACCGGGCCGTCTGGCCGTCGGTGGTGCAGGCCCTGCTCGGCCTGGTCGCCGCCGACGCGGGCGAGGCCGCCCTGGTCGCGGCCGTGCGCACCCTGGCCGCCCTCGACGCCGCCGACCCAGCCACCGAGCCAGCCACCGACCCGACCGCCGCACCGGCCGACCCGACCGCCGGCCCGACCACCGGCCCGACCACCGGCCCGACCACCGGCCCGACCACCGGCCAGGGCGCCAGCCCGACCACCGACCAGGGCGCCGACCAGGGCGCCGACCAGGGCGCCGACCAGGGCGCCGCGGTGGATCGGGCCGCGCGGCGGCGGCTCGAAACCCTGGTGGAGCGGCTCACCACGTGGTTGGTGCCCGGCTCCCCCGGCCGCCGGGCGCTCGGTGCCGCCGGCCGGGAACTGTCCACCGTGGACGGTTTCGTGCCGGCCGCGGCGATCCTTCTCCTGGAGGCGGCCGACCTCACCGACCCCGCCGGGCTGGACGAGGTCCGGGGCCTGGTCGCGGACCGGCCGGTGCTCGCGGCCCGGCTCGCCGACCGGCTCGGGCGGCGCCTGGACCACGTCGTGGAGCCGGAGCGGCTACGGCCGATCGCCGTCGCGCTGGCGGCGGGGCCGGGGCCCGCCGACGGGATGTTCGCGCTCGCGTACGCCACCGCGGGCCGGCAGCTCGGCTGGCCGGCGGTGTGGCGGCAGATCGTCGGCACCCTGCGCCGCCACCCGGACCCGGACGTGCGCGACGCCGCCCTGGCGGTGCGGCTGGATCAGTGAACATCGGCTTTCCAGATGGCGTACACCTCGCGCAGGCCATCCCCGAACCCGCCGGGCGTGGCGCACCATGTGCGGCGTGAGAGTTGCGCACTTCTGCGACAGCCACGCCGGGCGCTCCGACGGCGTGGCGATCTCCGTCGCCGCGACCGTGCATCTGCTGCGCGTTGCCGGGCACGACGTGCAGCTCTACCAGCCGGGGCCGCTGCTGCGCGGCAGCGGCGAACCCTGCGGCGTGCGGTCGGTCCCTGTGCCGCTGCGCAACGTCCGGATCGGGTTGCCCCGGTTCTCCGGCATGCCCCGGGTGCTGCGGCGGCTGCCGGACGCGCGGCTGGTGATGCTGGGGGTGCGCCAGCAGCGGCAGGCGGTCCTGCGGCTGGCGCGGCGGGCCGGGGTCGCGCACGCGCTGCGGCTGGTCCGGCCGGTGCCGCACGCCAGCATGGCCGGCTACTACCGGATGGCCGACGTGCTCGCGTTCGCGTCGACCACTGACACGCAGGGCCTGGTGCTGGCCGAGGCGGAGGCGCAGGGCCTGCCCGTGGTCCTCGCCGACGCGGCGCTCGCCGGCACCCACCGGCTGAGCGCCGCGCCCGACGCCGACGCGTTCGGCGCCGCGGTGACGCGGGTCCTGACCGACCTGTCGCTGCACCGCAGGGTGGCCGAGGCCGGCCGGGCCGCCGCCGAGGCGTACTCGGCCCGGCACCACCTCGACCACCTGCTGCGGGCGTACCGGGCAGCCCAGGCGGCGCACACGGCTCAGGGCGTGGCGAGCGCCTCCGTCGGGGCGAGCCTCGCCGCCCGCACCGCCGGGTAGAGGCCCGCGACCGCACCGATCACGAGGGTCGCGACGACCCCGCCGGCGCTCGCCCAGGGCGGCACGATCGCCGGCCAGCTGCGGGTGACCGCGTACAGCGACGTCACCAGCACCCCGAGGAACACCCCGCCGACCCCGCCGAGCGCCGACAGCAGCAGCGACTCGGCGAGGAACTGCAGCAGGACCTGCCCGCGGGTGGCGCCGAGCGCCCGCCGCAGGCCGATCTCGGCGCGCCGCTCCAGGACCGAGATGACCATCGTGTTGGCCACCCCGACCCCGCCGACGAGCAGCGCGACGGCGCCGAGGCCGAGCAGCAGCCCGGTGAAGGTCCGGTCGGTCGCCTGCCGGGCGGCGAGCGCGTCGGACGGCCGGGACACCTTGACCTCGTTGGGGTTCTGCGGGTTCGCGGTCGCCGCCAGGACCGACCGGACCGCCTCGACCTGCTCGTCGCGGGACCTGGTGTACACGGTCGTCGGATGCCCGTCGAAGCCGAGGTACGCCTGCGCCGCCGCCCAGCCGACAAGGGCGGTCGCGTCGAGCTCCGGCGCGAGGGGTACCGGCCGCAGCACGCCCACGACCGTGAACCAGCGGCGGTCCAGGTACACCTGGATGCCCTCGCCGGCGGTGTCGACGCCGAGCCGCCGGGCGGCCGCCGCACCCAGCACCACGGCCGGGTAGCGGGCCGTCGCTTCGTTGAGCCAGATCCCGTCGGCGAGCGACGCGCCGACGGTGCGCGGCAGGTCCAGGTGCGCGGCCTGCACGCTGATCGCCCCGGTCTGCGCCGCCGGGATGTGGTCGCTGCGGTACACCCGCGCGCCGGGCACCTTGCCGGTCGCGGCGACCTCGGTCACCGGGCCGATCCGCGAGATCATCGACACCGACTCGTCGGGCAGGGTCGCGTCGCCGCCGAACAGGTCGCTGCCGGGCGCGACCGTCAGCAGGTTGGTGCCGAGCGCGTCGAGCTGCCGGTCCAGCTCCGCCCGGCTGGACGAGGAAATGCCGACGACCGCGGTCATCGCGGCGATGCCGATCGCGATGCCGAGCGCGGACAGGAACACCCGCATCGGCCGGGTCCGCAGCCCGGCGCTGCCGACCCGCAGCACGTCGCTGAGGTACAGCCGCGCCGGCTGCAGCGGCGCCGTCATGCCACGACCTCGCCGTCACGCATGACGACCTGGCGGGGCAGGGCCGCCGCGATCGCCTGGTCGTGGGTGATGACCAGGATCGTGGTGCCGCCGGCGTGCAGCTCGCGCAGCAGCTCGACCACGCCCGCCCCCGACACCGAGTCGAGGTTGCCGGTCGGCTCGTCGGCCAGCAGCAGCGCCGGCTCGCCGACGACCGCGCGGGCGATCGCCACCCGTTGCCGCTCCCCGCCGGACAGCTCGTGCGGCAGGTGGTCCAGCCGGTCGGCGAGCCCGACCCGGACCAGGGCCGCCTCCGCCCGGGCCCGGCGCTGCGCCAGCGACGGCCCCGCGTAGAGCAGCCCGTCGGCCACGTTGTCCAGGGCGCTCTGCCCCGGCGCGAGGTGGAACTGCTGGAAGACGAACCCGATGCGCCGCGCCCGCAGCGCCGACAGCTGCCGGTCGGTGAGCGCGGAGACGTCGTGCCCGTCGATGCGCACGGTGCCCGCCGACGGCCGGTCGAGGGTGCCGATCAGATGCAGCATGGTCGACTTGCCGGAGCCGGACGGCCCGACGATCGCGACCATCTCCCCCGAGCCGACCGTGAGCGACACGTCCCGGACCGCGGTGACCCCGCCCGGGTAGGACTTGCTGACCCCGTCGAGCGCGACCACCCGGGCCGCCGTGGTGTCCGTCAAATCGATGACGGCCGGTTGCGGGTCTGTCATGACGGCACCCCCACCTGCGTGCCGTCGGTGACGCCGCCGCCGCTGACCTCGACCCGGCCGGCGGCGAACATGCCGAGCTCGACCGCGACGATCCGGCTGGTGCCGCCCTCGACGACCTGCAGCCCGTAGCCGCCCTCGGCGAGCGCGAGCAGCGCCGCCACCGGCACAGTGAGCACGTCCTCCTTGCGCGCGGCGGTGAACCCGACCTCAACCGTCATCTGGTCCAGGCCCGCGAGCGCGGCCGCGTCGTCGGGGGTGACCGTCACCTCCAGGTTCGTCTCGGCCGGGGCGTTGCCCTGCGCCGGGGTGATGACCGTCTCGACCTTGACGACCTTGCCGGGCACGCTCTTGCCCGTGGGCAGCTTGACGGTGACCGCGGCGCCGACGCCGGCGAGGCGCTGGTCGGCGACCTCCAGGGTGACGGTGACGACCGGTCCGGTGCCGGTGCACGTGAGCAGCGGCCCGTTCGCCGGGTCGCCGGTCGCCGCCTTGTGCTCGTCGACACGGACCGGGCCGGCGGCGTACACGACCCGGCCGAGCTCGACCACGCCCGTCTTGGTGAGCCCGAGCTTGCCCTGCCACGCCTTGACCGCGGTCGCGGTGGACGCGGTGTACTCGTCGTCGACGGTGAATCCCTTGTACCCGAGCGCGGCCAGGTTCTCCTCGAACTGCCGCACGTCGTCGCCCTCGGTGCCCGGCGCGAGGTCGCGGTAGGCGGGCAGCCCGCCGTACAGCAGGACGACCGGCGTGTTGTCGACGCGGTACAGCGCCTGTCCACGTTGGACGGTCGCGCCCACCGCGGGCACTTCGGTGAGCGTGCCGCGCAGGCGCCCCGACACGGTGACCGAGTCGCCGTGGCCGAGCTTGCCGTCCTCCGTCTGCGTGTCGACCAGGGTCTGCCGGGTCACCTTCGTGGTCGTCGGCGGCGCGGCCGCCGACCCGGTGCTCGCGTCGCTGCCCCGGTCGGGCAGCCCGAGCCCGGCCGCCGCGGCGGCCCCGACGGCCGCGACCGCCGCGACGGTGGCCACCACCCGACCGGCCCTGCCGTGCCGCCTCCTGCCTTTCACCACCCTCATGCCCCGCTGCCCGTGCCGTTGGTCTGGGTCTTCGGGCCGCCGGCGCCGGCGCCCGGGGGCTTCGGCTGGTACTGCTCGCACACCTTCTGGGCCTTCTTGAACACCTCGCTGCCCGGGTCGAGGCTGCCGCCCTTGGTACCGTCGATGCGGATGCCGCCGTCCTCGCTCGGGTCGGGGAAGTCCGGCACGCCGTTCTCCCGCATGCACTGCGAGAACTTGCGCATCTTCTCCTGCGTCTCCGGGTCGGCCTTCCTCGGCTTGCCGCCGTTGGGCATGAACCGCTTGCACTGCTCGTTGGCCGCGTCGACCTTGGCCCGGTCGGTGCCCTCCGGCAGCATCATGGTGACCGAGCCGCCGTCGAACTGCGGGTCCGGCATGTCGACGCCGTGCTCGCGCATGCACTGGGCGTACTTGAGCATGGCCTCCTGGTCCTTCCCCGGGTCCCGGGCCTCGTTCCCGGTGCCGGAGCTCGCGCTCGCTGTCGGCGTGCCGCCGGCGCTGGCCACCCCGTCACCGCCGCCGGACCGGGCGCACCCGGTGGCGGTGGCACCGAGGACGAGCAGCAGGCCGAGCGCGAAGGCTGTCCTGACGCGCATCATGGTGTGTTCCTCCTGGCGGGCCGGGCACTCGCCGGCCGCTGCGCCGAAGTCAAGTCCGCGCCGCGTCACCGGGCCGTAACCGGAAATGTTGACGCCGCGGTGACATCACCACGCGTCACCATGGGGGGATGCGGATACTGGTGGTCGAGGACGAGCCGCTGCTCGCCGAGACGGTCGCGCAGGGGCTGCGCCGCGACGCGCACGCGGTCGACGTCGTCCACGACGGCGGCGCCGCCCTGGAGCGGCTCGACGTCAACGACTACGACGTGGTCGTCCTGGACCGGGACCTGCCGGTCGTGCACGGCGACGACGTGTGCCGGTCCCTGACCGGCCGCGACTCGACCGCGCGGGTGCTGATGCTGACCGCCGCCGCCGACATCGACGACCGGGTCGCCGGCCTCGCCCTTGGCGCCGACGACTACCTGCCGAAGCCGTTCGCGTTCCGGGAGCTGTCGGCGCGCGTCGCGGCGCTCGGCCGGCGGGCCCGGGCGGCGGCACCACCGGTCCTGGAGCGCGCCGGGATCCGGCTCGACCCGCACCGGCGCGAGGTGTACCGCGACGGGCGGTACGTGCCACTGTCGCGCAAGGAGTTCGCGGTCCTCACCGAGCTGCTGCTCGCCGACGGCGCCGCGGTCTCCGCCGAGCAGCTGCTGGAGAAGGCGTGGGACGAGCACGCCGACCCGTTCACGCACACGGTGCGCATGACGATCCTCAAGCTGCGGCGCAAGCTCGGCGACCCGCAGGTCGTGCTGACCGAGCCCGGCGTCGGGTACCGGGTGGCGTGACGATGAACCGGCTGACCATCCGGGCCCGGCTCACCCTCGTCTACGGCGGGCTGTTCCTGCTCGCCGGGCTCCTGCTGCTCGCCGTCACCTACGCCCTGCTGTACCAGCGGCTCAGCGCCCACACGCTCGTCGCCGGCACCGCCGGCGACCTGCCGCCGGGCCTGGCCGCCCCGCCGAAGGGCGACGCGATGTACGTGAAGCAGATCAAGGAGAACGTAACCAATGAGACCGGGCAGGTCCTGCTCACCCAGGGCGGGATCGCGCTGGGCGTCATCGCGCTCGCCGCGACCGCGTTCGGCTGGCTGATCGCCGGGCGGCTGCTGCAGCCGCTGCACCAGGTCACCGCGACCGCCCGGCGCATCGCCGACGCCCCCGACCGCGGGCTGCACGAGCGGATCGCCCTGGACGGCCCGCGGGACGAGGTGAAGCAGCTCGCCGACACGTTCGACGTCATGCTGGCCCGGCTCGACGAGGCGTTCGACGGGCAGCGCCGGTTCATCGCCAACGCCTCCCACGAGCTGCGGACCCCGCTGACGCTCAACCGGACCCTGCTCGAGGTCGCGATCGACCCCGACAACGCCTCGCCGGAGCTGCGCCACCTGGGCCGCACCCTGCTCGCCGTCAACGCCCGCCACGAGCAGCTCATCGACGGTCTGCTGCTGCTGGCCCGCTCGGAGCGGACGGTGACGGACCGGTCGTTCGTGGACCTCGCCGACATCGTCGAGCACGTCACCGCGCAGCTGCCGCCGGGGAAGGCGACGGTGGACTGCTCGCCGCAGGAGGCGCCGACGACCGGCAACGCGGTGCTGCTGGAGCGGCTCGTGCACAACCTGGTCGAGAACGGGGTCCGGCACAACCTGCCCGACGGCGGCTGGGTCCACGTCACGTCCGGCAGCCGCCCCGACGGGACCGTCGCGGTGACCGTCAGCAACACCGGGCCGGCCGTGCCGCGGTACGAGGTGCCGCGGCTCTTCGAGCCGTTCCGGCGCTTCGGGCCCGAACGGATCGCCGGCGTGCCCGGCGCGGGGCTCGGCCTGTCGATCGTGCGCGCCGTCGCCCGCGCCCACGGCGGGAGCGTGCACGCCGAGCCCCGCGACGGCGGCGGCCTGGTCGTCACGGTGATCCTGCCCACGGCGCCACCGGACGGCGGCGGGTTCCCGACATAACGACTTGCCGCGGTCCGGCAGACTCGGATCATGCCAGTACCGTCCGATCCACCCGCCGACACCGCCGAGCTCATCGCCCTGATGGGCACCGGCGCCAAGGTCCGGTTCCTGCACTTCTGGAAACACGACACCGACCCCGCCGCGCCGGCCGGGCGGGGCAGCCTGAGCCAGTGGGCGCCGATCGGGTTCACCGTCGACGGCGTCCGGTACGACACGGCCGAGCACTGGATGATGTGGTCCAAGGCGGTCCTGTTCGGCGACACCGTGACCGCCGGCCGGATCCTCGAGGCGCGGCACCCCGGCGACGTGAAGAAGCTCGGCCGGGAGGTCCGCGGCTTCGACGAGACGGTGTGGAAGCGGGAGCGGTTCGGCATCGTCGTGGCCGGCAGCGAGGCGAAGTTCGGCCAGCGTGACGACCTGCGCGAGTACCTCATCGGCACCGGCGACCAGATCCTGGTCGAGGCGAGCCCGCTGGACCGCATCTGGGGCATCGGGCTGAGCGCCCAGGACGCCTCCGCCGACGAGCCGGCGCTCTGGCGCGGCCTGAACCTGCTCGGGTTCGCGCTCATGCGGGCCCGGACGACCCTGGCCGGGTCATGACGTCGCTGAAGAAACACGAACCGGAGCCGCTGCCCACCTGGCTGGCGTGGCCGGTCCGGGTCGTCGCGGTCGCCGTGGTCGTGCCGTTCAAGCTGCTGTGGGAGCTGCTGGTCGCGATCCGCAGGTACGTGCTGGAGCCCATCCCGGGGCTGATCTACCGGTACGTCCTGCGCCCGATCGGCATCGCGATCGACTACGTCGTGCTGCGCCCGCTCGCCTGGCTGTGGCGCCACCTGATCTGGATACCGCTGGTCTGGGTGCTGCGCAACCTCGTCGTGACACCCCTGGCGTGGCTCGTCGAGCACGTGATCGCGCCCGCGCTGCAGGTGCTGTGGGACGCTACCGTCTGGCTGGCCAAGCGCACCCGGCTGTTCTGGGTGTACCTCGGCAAGGGCATCTTCTACGTCCTGTGGGCGCTGGTGCAGGCGGTCCGCTGGACCGTTGTCGCGCTGTACCGCTACCTCCTGCGCCCCATCGGCATCGCCGTCGCGTGGCTGGTCGAGACCGGGTACCGCTACGGCATCCGCCCAATCGGCCTGGCCGTCGCGTGGCTCGCGGTCGCCTTCTGGCGCTTCGTGCTGCGGCCGATCGGCATCGCGGTCGCATTCGTCGTCGGCGTCTTCATCCACTACGGCCTGCGCCCGGCGGGGCTGCTCATCGCCTGGTTCTGGCGGCACGTCCTGGTGCCGGTCGGGCGGGCGGTCGCCTGGGCGTGGAACCACTCGGTGGTGCTGCTGTGGCGGTACCTGGTCGTCGCGCCGGTCCGGTGGACCTGGCAGTCGGTCGTCGCCCCCACCGGCCGGTGGATCCGGGACTCGGTGCTCCGGCCGGTCGGGCACACCGTCGGCCGCGTCCTGGCCACCCTCGGCCTGCGCTGAGCAGCTCCGAGGGTGGCCGGCGACGGCGTCAGGCGGCCACCCGCGGCCCGCGCTGAGGGTGGCCCGGGGCGGGAGTCAGGCAACGGGTTCGAGCACCCGTTCCCGCGACTCCTCGACCTTGACGTGCGGCAGGAGCCGGTCGAGCCAGCCCGGCAGCCACCAGTTGGCCCGGCCGAGCAGCGACATCGTCGCCGGGACGAGGACCAGGCGGACCAGGGTCGCGTCGATGAGGACGGCCGCGGCCATGCCGACGCCGATCATCTTGACCGTGACGTCCGGGTCGAGGGCGAAACCGACGAACACCGCGACCATGATGGCCGCCGCGCCGCTGATGACCCGGCCGGTCGCGGACAGGCCCCGCACCACGCTGCCCTGCGCGTCGCCGGTGGCCAGCCAGTCCTCGCGGACCCGGGACAGCAGGAACACCTCGTAGTCCATCGACAGCCCGAACAGGACCGTGAACAGCAGGATCGGCACCCAGCTGGACACCGGCGTCGCGTGCGGCAGGCCGACCGCCCGCGCGCCGAGGTCGGACTGGAAGACGGCGGTCATCACGCCGTACGCGGCGGCCACGGACAGCAGGTTCATCACGGCCGCCTTGACCGCCACCACGGGCGCCCGGAAGAGCACGGTCAGCAGCAGCAGCGACAGCGCGACGACGAACGCGACGACGATCCACATCCGCTCGGCGAGCCGGTCGGAGATGTCGGCGAAGACCGCGACGAGGCCGGTGACGAGCGCGCCGTCGGGCAGCACGTCCGCCCGCAGGTGGTCCAGCAGGGCGGTGGTCCGCTCGTCCTGCGGGCCGGTCGCCGGCTCGACGATGATGACGGCGGCGTCGCCGGTACGTGCCGCCGGCGCCACCAGCGCGACCCCGGGCTGCGCCCGCAGCGCGGCGACGAGCCCGTCGACGTCGGGCACCCTGGCCGTGTCGACGGCGATGACGAGCGGCCCGTTGGCGCCGGGCCCGAACTCGGCGGACGTGAGGTCGTACGCGAGCCGCGTGGTGTTCGACGTGGGCTGGCTGCCGGCGTCCTGCGGCCAGGTGCGCATGCCGAGGACCGGCGCCGACAGCGCGGCGAGGACCAGCAGCGAGCCCAGGGCCGCCAGCACCGGCCGCCGCCCGACGACCGTCGCCCACCGCGCCGTCCACCCGGCCGGCGCGCCCGTCCCGCCACCGAGCCCCGCACCGCCCACGGCACCTGCGGCGCCCGCTGTGCCCGCGGCGCCCTTGCGGACCTTCCTGGGCAGGACGCGGCGTCCGGCCAGGCCGCACAGCGCCGGCACCAGCGTGACCGAGGCGAGCATGACCGCGCCGACCGCGGCGAACGTCGCGTACCCGAACGACGAGTACACCGGCAGCGTCGACAGCTTGAGACCGAACAGCGACACGAGCACCGTCAGCCCGGCCACGATGACCGAGGAGCCCGCGGTCGCGTTGGCCGCGGCCGCCGCCTCGCGCGGGGTGAGCCCGGCCCGCAGCCCTTCGACGTGCCGGGCGACGAGCAGCAGCGCGTAGTCGATGCCGACGCCGAGCCCGACCATGGTCGCGATCGTCGGCGCGGTGCCGCTGATGTCGGTGACCGTCTCCAGCAGCGCGATGACCGCGCTCGCGACGCCGAGCCCGGCGATCGCCACGACGATCGGCAGCCCGGCGGCGACGACCGAGCCGAACGCCAGCACCAGGATCAGCAGCGCCGCCACGATGCCGACGGCCTCGGCGGTGCCCGACGGCGCGGAGATGTTCTCGGCGACCTGGCCGCCGAACTCGACCTGCAGGCCCGCGCGGACGAGCGGCTCGGCCGCGGCCCGCAGCGCGTCCATGCCCTCGGTGCCCTTGAAGTCGGTGACCGGGATCGTGTACCGCACCGCGATCAGCGCCGTGTCCCCGTCGGCCGACATGCGCGGCGGCGCCACGTCACCGGCGCCCGGCATCGCGGCGAGCCGCCCCCGCAGCCCTTCCAGGGTCGCCGGGTCGACCGGCCCCTTGCCGTGCACCACGATCCGCGCGTCGGTGCCGGCCAGCGCCGGTAGGTGCGCCCGCAGGAACTCGGTCCCCGCCTGCGACTCGGTGCCGGGGACGTTGTAGTCGTCGTGCGGCGTACCCCCGAACGAGACCGACGACACGGTGAACGCGACGAGCACGATCAGCCAGGCGCCGATCGTGCGCCAGGGGTGGGCGGCGGCGGCTCCTCCGAGCCGGCCGAGCAAGCGGGACATGTGCGCCTCCAGGTCAGATGTATGCAGCCCCACCATCGCCGCCGCCACTTACAGCCCACTTGGAAGCGACTAGGACCCCGGAAGTTGACGGTGGCCGGCGACTTTCGGCGCTAGGCCCGGCCCGCCGGGGCGGCTGCACTGGACGGCATGGGAGCGTTCATGCGCAAGACCGCGCCGGTGGCCATGGTGCTCGTGCTGGCGCCGTTCGTCGGGGAGTTCCTGCTGGGCAACCTGTCGGTCCGGATCCTGCCGGCGCTGGTGTTCCTGGTGCCGATGTACGGCTGCGGCGCGCTGCTGATCCGGGAGGTGGTGCGGCGCACCGGGCGCGGCTGGCCGGCGATCCTGCTGCTCGGCGCGGCGTACGGGGTGATCGAGGCGGGCCTGGCCGACCAGGCGCTGTTCAACCCGGCGTTCGAGGGCCACGACTTCCAGGCCGTGACGCCGGTCCCGGCGCTGGGGATCAGCGCGCTGAACGCGATGTCGTTCGTGACCGGGCACGCGGTGTGGAGCATCGGCCTGCCGATCGCGCTGGCCGAGCACCTGACGCCACGGCGGCGCACCACGCCGTGGCTCGGGCCGGTCGGGCTGGTGATCGTCGCGCTGGGGTACGTCTGGGGCCTGTGGATCGTGTTCCGGGAGCTGTACGACAGCGAGGGCTTCCTGGCGTCCCCGGCGCAGCGGACGGGCGCGGCCGTGGTGGCGGCGCTGCTGGTGGTGGCCGCGTTCCTGACCCGCCGCCCCGGCCGGCGCGGCCCGGCCGGCGACCCGGCCGGCGACCCGGGTGGCGGGTGGGTGCCGCGGCCGTGGCTGGCCGGGGCCGGCGGGTTCGTGCTGTCCGGGGTGTTCGTGGCGCGGCCGGAGAGCTGGGCCGGCGTCTGGATGGGCGCGGCGCTGCTGTGCCTCGCCGCCGTCATCGTCCCGGTGTTCGCCCGCCGCCCGCGATGGACGCAGGGGCACCACATCGCGTTCGCCGGTGGGGTGCTGCTGACGTACGCGTGGCTCGGTTTCGTGCTGACCTGGCTGCTGGAGCCCGGCGACCCGGTGCGCTGGTGGGGCAACGCCCTGTTCGCGGCGGTGGCCGTGGCGCTGCTGGCCGCCTGCCGGCGGGTCGCGCACGCGGAGCGTCAGCGGGCGTCGAGCCCGGCGAGCCCCCGCTCGGCGTCGGCCACCCAGTGACCCGCGTCCCAGGCAGCGGCCACGGTACGGGCGAGCCCGAAGTGCTCGGCCGCCCGTTCCCGGTCGCCCAGCAGCGCGTACAGGCGGGCCAGGACGTCCGCGACCGGCCGCACCGCCAGCGCCGTGCTGCTCATCCCGGCGATCTGTGCGCGGACCGGCAGCAGCCCTTCGATGATCGCCGGCGCCAGGTCGGCCCGGCCGACGGCGACGGCGGCGAGCCCGCGTATCGCCATGAACGCCGACTCGAAGTAGTCGGGGCGGTGCCGGTAGGCGCCGATCGGGATCGTCCGCGCCTCGTCGAGCCGGCCCGCCGAGGCGAGGCTCAGGGCGAGCGCGTCGTCGGCGATCGAGCCGAGCGCCGCCTGCGCCGCCCGGGTCTGCGCCAGGTGCTCCCCGAACCGGTTTCGGCTGATGAGCAGGCTCGAGGTGGCGATGAAGTGGAACCCGTCGGCGTGCAGCGAACCCTGCCGGCGCATGACGGCGAGCGCCTCGTCGTACAGCCGCTGCGCCTCGGCGAAGTCGCCCGCGATGTGCGCCAGCGCCGCCCTGCCGCTGAGGTTGATCGCCTCCGGCTCCGGCAGCTGGTACGCGGTGGCGAGCACCCCCTGCCGGGCGGTGCGGGCCCGGACCTCGGCCGCGTCGTTGCGCACCGCGGCGCAGTTGGTGAGCGCCCGCTCGGCGACCCACTCGTAGGCCACCATGCCGTGCGCCCGCGCGAGGTCCCGCAGCTGCGCGGCGACGGCGGCGCGCTCCTCGGCCTCCAGGTCGAAACGCATCGTCCGGGCCCGGGCGACCAGGCCGAGCGCCTGCACCGCCGGGTCCGGCAGGGACGGGGCCAGCGCGTACGCCTCCAGGCCGGCGGCCGTGCCGCGCGGGTCGTGCTCGCCGTCGAGCTCGTTGGTGAGCGCGTCCAGCAGCCGCACCCTGGTCTCCGGGTCGAGGTCCGGCGTACGCAGCAGCCGCCCGAGCAGGTCGACGACCCGGTGGTCGATCACCCCGTACGTGCGGATCTGCCACGGGGTCGGCACGTTCCACGCGGTGAACGCCGCGATGAGCAGTTCCTGCCGCCCGGCGGCGACGGCGACGTCCAGAGCCTGGTCGCGGGTCTGCCGCGCCTGCGCCACCGCGCCCGCCTTCGCCTGCGCCCGCAGCAGCCGGCCGAGCAGGTCGACGCGCAGCTGGTCCCGGTCGCCGGGGACCGTCTCGGCCGCCCGCACGGCACCGGTGAGCAGCTCGATGGCGGCGTCGTACGCGTACCGGCGCTCCGCCAGCTCGGCGGCCCGCACCGCGTAGTCGACGGCGAGCGCCGCCGTGTCCGACGACGCGGCCCGTGCGTAGTGGTGCGCGAGCGCCGGGTAGTCGTCGGGCCGTAGCCGCCGGGTGCACGCCGCGACCCTCGCGTGCATCCTGGTGCGGCGCAGCTGCGACAGGTCCGTGTACATCGTGTCGCGGACCAGCCCGTGCACGAACCGGACCCGCCCGGGCGCGGGCTCCGTCAGCAACCCCGCGATCAGCCCCGCCTCCAGGGCGTCGAGGACGGCCCCCTCGTCGGCGTCGGCCGCCTCCACCAGGGTCTCCACGTCCGCCTCCCGGCCCACGACCGCGGCGAGGCGCAGTACCGCCACGGCCGGCTGCGGCAGCCGCGACAGGCGCCGGCGCAGCACGTCCCGTACCCCTTCCGGCACCTCCGACGTCGCGACCAGCGCCCCTTCGGAGGCCAGCAGCCGCGCCGACTCCCGCACGTAGAACGGGTTGCCGCCGGTGCGCTCCGCGAGCGCCGCCACCGTGCCCGCGTCGACGTCGGCGAAGGCGCCGACGAGCCGCTGCACCTCGTCGTGCCCGAGCCCGTCGAGGTGCACCCGGGCCGGTGACCGCCGGGCGAGCGCCGCCATCGTCTCGGCGAGCCGCTCCCGGTTGTCGGCGGGCCGGAACGCCGCGACCAGCAGCACCGGCGCGTCCGTGAGCTCGGCGGTACTGGCGAGCAGCAGCAGCGTCTCGGCGTCGGCGGCGTGCAGGTCGTCGAGGACGATGGCGACGGGGCGCGCGGCGGCGGCCCGCGCCAGCCAGGCCCGTACGGCGCGGTGCAGCCGGAACCGTCCCGCGGCCACGTCCGTGCGGTCGCCGCCGGGCGCCGCCCCGACGGCCGCCCCGGCTGGTGCGGCTGGTGTCCCGGGTGGAGGTCCGGCTGGTGGTCCGGCTGGTGGTCCGGCTGGTGTCGCGGGTGGTGGTCCGGCTGGTGGTCCGGCGTCGTCGAGCAGCGGCGCGACGGCCGGGGCGAGGTCGCCGGGCGGCGCCGCGTCCGCGAGCTGGCGCAGCGCCTCGACCCAGGCCCACGCCGGCGGGGCCCCGTCGACCTCGGGACACCGGCCGACGACCACGAGCCAGCCGCCGCTGAGCAGGTCCTGCCGGAAGCGGGCGAGCACGCTCGTCTTGCCGACCCCGGCCTCCCCGCTGAGCAGCACGATCCGCGGCCCGGCGACGACGGCCTCCGCCGCCGCAGCGCCGAGCGCGGCCAGCTCCTGCGTGCGCCCGACGAACACCTCACCCTGCCCGGCCGGCCGCGCGGCGTCGACGGCGCCGGGCCGGACCCCGCCGGGCGCCCGCACACCGTCGCCGTCCGCCGGCGCCAGGCTGTCCGGCGCCCGCAGGCTGTCGAGGACCTCGACCCGCTGGCCGAGGATCGCGGCCTCCAGGTCGACCAGCGCCGTCCCCGGGTCCAGGCCCAGCTCGTCGGCGAGGATCCCGCGGGCCCGGCGCAGCGCCGCGAGGGCGTCGGCCTGGCGGCCGGTGCTCCACAGGGCCAGGGCGAGCAGCCGCCACGCCTCCTCCCGCAGCGGGGCGTGGCGGGTCAGCACTTCGGCCTCCGCGACCGCCTCGGCGGCCCCGCCGGCGCGCAGCGTGACATCCAGCAGCAGCTCGCGGGCGGCGAGGCGGAGCTCTTCGAGGCGGGCCGCCTCGGGCTGCGCCCAGGATTCCTCGGCGAACTCGGCGTACGCGCCGCCCTGCCACAGCTCCAGCGCGGCACGCAGCTGCAGGCGGGCCCGGCCCGGCTCGGTGGCGGCGGCCGCGCGGGCGGCGGCGAGCAGCGACTCGAACCGCCACGCGTCGACGGCGTCGGGCGGGACCCTGATCGCGTAGCCGGGCGGCGCGCTGACCAGCATCCGGGCCGGCGCGCGGCGCTCGCGGCCGGGTTCGAGGACGCGGCGGAGGTTCGACACGTACGCCTGCAGCGACGCGATCGCCCGCGGGGGCGCCTCGCCGCGCCACAGGTCGTCGATCATCCGGTCGACCGAGACGACCGCGCCGCCGGCGGACACCAGCAGCGCGAGCACGGCCTTCTGGCGGGGGCCGCCGAGGTCGGCCGCACCGCCGGCGACGTCGGCCGCGAACGGCCCGAGCACTCGGATCAGCATGACGCGCGCCATCGTAGCCGCCCACAAGCCGTCTCCAAGACCGCTACAAGACAGTCTCCGCAGCGTGATGGGACAGCCGAGCAGATCGAGGAGAGACCGATATGACCACCACCGTCGAGCGTCCGTGGGTCCAGGAGATGGTCGTCGTGCACCGCGTGTTCCGGCGCGAGTCACGGCTGCTGCCCGGCCTCGTCAAGGGGGTCCGCTCCGGCGACGTCGAACGCGCCCGGTTCCTGGCGGGCATGTTCCGCGAGTACGACCACGGCCTGCACTCCCACCACACCTCCGAGGACACCCTGCTGTGGCCGAAGCTGCTGGCCAGGGTCGACCTGGACGCGGAGCTGGTGCTGCGGATGGAGCAGCAGCACGAGGTCGTCGCGCGAGGGCTGCGGGTGGTGGCGGAGCGGCTCGCGCCGTGGGAGGCCGACGCGTCGGCGGCGGCCCGGGACGCACTCGCCGAGGCGATGGACCGGCACCGGCAGGACCTGCTCGTGCACCTCGACGAGGAGGAGCGCTCGGTGCTGCCGCTGGTCGCGGAGCACATCACCGTCGCGGAGTGGAACGAGCTCGGCGAGGCTGCCCGCTCGCACGCGCCGAAGGACAAGCTGCTGTTCATGCTCGGCGCGCTGCTGGAGGAGGCGACCCCGGACGAGACGGCGCGCTTCCTGTCGCACCTGCCGGTGCCGGCCCGGCTGCTGTGGCACACGGTCGGCCGCCGCCAGTACGCCAAGCAGATGCGCAAGGTCCGCGGGCGTCAGTTGGACGTGTAGCCGGGGACCTCCTGCGTGCCGTCGGCGGTCTCCACCCGGTCGGTCTCGCCGTCGAAGTCGTCGTCGTGGTAGATCAGGTCGATCCGGCCGTCGTGGTCCTGGTCGTAGGCGACCCGGTCGATGAGGCCGTCGGCGTTGGTGTCCCACATCGCGACGTCGGTGACGCCGTCGTGGTTCTCGTCGGCGAGCAGCACGTCGGCGGTGCCGTCGCCGTCGCTGTCGTAGCTGACCGTCTCCAGCCCGTCGGTCGAGGGAGGCGATCCGTCTCCGGCAGACTCCGTCTCGGCAGCCGGGCTCAGTCCGGCCGCCACGCCGTGGCCCTCCTCGTGGCCGAACAGGGCGTGCGGGTCCGCGTAGTCGTCCGGGTCGAACTCGCCGGTGTCGAAGTCGAACCCGTCGGACTGCAGGCCGAAATCACTCATATCTGTCACCTTTCCAGCACCGCCGGAGCCGGCGCCACCCGGGACGCGTGCGGGGGGGGGCGTGGGAAGGCCCTACGACGACCGGTCCGCCGGCCCTGACGGGCGGTCCGGTCGCCCGCCGTCCCCGGTGCGCCGGGCGGCCCCGGCGGCGGCGTCTGCCGCCAGGTCGGCCCGGCGCATCCCGTACACGAAATACAGCACCAGACCGGCGGCCATCCAGATCAGGAACCGCACCCACGTGATGACCGGCAGGTTCAGCATCAGCCACACGCTCGCCAGCACGCTGATCGCCGGCAGCCACGGCACCCCCGGCGCCCGGAAGGCGCGCGGCAGATCGGGGCGGGTGCGGCGCAGGACGACCACGCCGATCGACACGACCACGAACGCGAACAGCGTGCCGATGCTGGTCAGCTCCGACAGCTCCGACAGCGGGACGAACGCGGCGAGGACGGCGACCACGACGCCGGTGATCGTCGACATGACCCATGGCGTGCCGTGCCTGGGGTGGACCTTCGCCAGGACCGGCGGCAGCAGGCCGTCGCGGGCCATGGCGAACGAGACCCGGGCCTGCCCGAGGAGCAGCACGAGGATGACCGACGTGATGCCGCACACGGCGCCGAGGGAGATGAGGTCGGCCGCCCAGCCCTGCCCGACGAGGTCGAAGGCCTTGGCGAGGGGTGCGGCGGTGTCGAGCTCGCCGAAGGGGACCATGCCGGTGACGACGGCGGCGGTCGCCATGTACAGCACGCCGCAGATGACGAGCGAGCCGATGACGCCCCACGGGACGTCGCGCTGCGGGTTGCGGGTCTCCTCGGCGGTGGTCGCGACGACGTCGAAGCCGATGTAGGCGAAGAAGACGATCGAGGCGGCCGCGACGATGCCGAACCAGCCGAAGTGCTGCGGGGTGATCCCGGCGAGGATCTGCAGCAGCGGGGCGTCGGCGCCGCTGGCCTTCTCCGACGCGACGGCGTGGGGGATGAACGGGGTGTAGTTGGCCGCCTTGACGAAGAACAGGCCGAGGCCGATGACGAACACGACGACGGCGACCTTGATCACGACGAGCACGCCGGTGACCCGGCCGGACAGCTTCGCCCCCATGATCGCCACGACGGTGAGGGCGGCGACGATGAAGGCGGCGCCGAAGTCCGGCACGGCCTTGTCCCCGGCGAGCCAGGTGGGCAGGTCGAGGAGCTCCTGCAGGTAGGCCGACCAGCCGCGGGACACCACGGCGGCGCCGAGGGCGAGCTCCAGGCACAGGTCCCAGCCGATGATCCAGGCGACGAACTGCCCGAGGGTGGCGTAGGAGAAGGTGTACGCGGAGCCGGCGACCGGCACGCTGGAGGCGAACTCGGCGTAGCACAGGGCGGCCAGGGAGCACACCACGCCGGCCAGGGCGAAGGACAGCACGATCGCCGGGCCGGCGTTGCGTGCGGCCTGCTGGCCGGTCAGCACGAAAATGCCCGTGCCGATGATCACACCGACGCCGAAGACCGTCAGGTGGAACGCCGACAGGTTCTTGCGCAGTCCTCTGCCCGGTTCGTCCGTGTCCCGCAGGGACTGCTCGATCGACTTCGTCCGGAAGATCGACATCGGCGCACCTCCAGAGGGCCTCAAAACCGACATGCCCGGAGGATCTGGGTTCTACACCCGGCCCGTCGTACCGAGTACCATTAAAACCTACCGGTTAGATAGAAATTAGGGGCGGGCATGAACACCACAGTGGTCGTGGGCGGAGGCTGTAGCGGCGCCCTGACGACGATCCATCTCAGCGGCCCCGGGGACCGGGTCGTCCTCGTCGACCCCTCCCCGGCGGACACGCTCGGCCGCGGCGCGGCGTACCGGACGACCGACCCCACGCACCTGCTCAACTCGCGGGCCGCGGCGATGAGCGCGCTCGCCGACGCGCCGGAGGACTTCCTCGACTGGTGCCGCGACCAGGGCCTGCCGATCGGGTCGGCGGACTTCGCGCCGCGCCGGGTGTTCGGCGACTACCTGCACGACCGGCTGCGGCGGGTGGACTTCGAGCACGTCCGCGGGGTGGCGACCCGCCTGGAGGCCGGCCCCCGGTCACTGAGCGTGGTGCTGCGCGGCGGGCAGGTCGTCCCTGCCGACCAGGTCGTGCTCGCCCTCGGCCACGGCGCCCCGGCGGGCCCGCTCGCGATCACCTCGGCGGTGCGCACCCATCCCTACTATGTGGGAAACCCGTGGACCCCGGGTGCGCTGGACCGGGTCCCGGGCGACGTGCCGGTGCTGCTGATCGGCACCGGGCTCACCGCGCTGGACGTGGCGATGTCGCTGAGCGAGCGGGGGCGCCGGGCGCCGCTGCACGCGGTGTCGCGCCGCGGGCTGCTCCCCCAGCCGCACCTGGAGACCCAGCCGAAGGCGACCGGGAGCTTCGCCCACGACGGATCCGACGCCGGCGGCCTGCTGCGGGCGGTGCGGCGGTACGCGGCGAGCGAGCCCGACTGGCGCTGCGCCGTCGACACGCTGCGCCCCCAGCTCGACCGGCTGTGGTGGCAGCTGTCCGTCGACGCGCGGCGCCGGTTCCTGCAACACCTCGCCGCATACTGGGAGGTGCACCGGCACCGGATGGCGCCGACGGTCGCGGCGCGGGTCGCCGCGCTGCGCGACAGCGGTGCCCTGTTCACGCACGCCGCGGCGATCCACTCGATCCGGCGCGGCGAGCGTGGCTTCGTCGTCACGCTGCGCTCCAAGCACAAGGACGAGAGCTGGCCGGTCGGCGCGATCGTCAACTGCACCGGCCCCGGCGGCGCTGCCACCAGTACGCTCGGCCGGGCGCTGCTCGACGACGGGCTGGCCCGCCGCGACCCGACCGGGACCGGCCTGGACGTGGACGGCCAGGGCCGCCTCGTCGACCGCGACGGCGCGGCGTCCGACCGCATCCTCGCGATCGGGCCGACCCGCCGCGGCGCCTGGTGGGAGACGACCGCGGTGCCGGAGATCCGGGCCCAGGCGGCCGCCCTCGCCGTCAGAATCCGGGCTGCCGCGCCGGCTCGAGTGCCGGTGGCTGCTTGATCGTCATCACGTGCTCGACGAGGGCGATCAGCACGTCCTTGATCGAGCGGCGGTCCCGGGCGTCGCAGAGCACCACCGGCACCTCCGGATCGAGGTCCAGGGCCTTGCGCACCGCCGCCGCGGTGTGCTGCTGCACCCCGTCGAAGCAGTTGACCGCGACGAGGAACGGCGTGCCGCGCCGCTCGAAGTAGTCCACCGACGGGAAGCAGTCGGTGAGCCGCCGGGTGTCGGCGAGCACGACCGCGCCCAGCGCGCCCAGCGCCAGCTCGTCCCACAGGAACCAGAACCGGTCCTGGCCGGGGGTGCCGAACAGGTACAGCACGATGTCGTCGTTGATGCTGATCCGGCCGAAGTCCATGGCCACCGTCGTGGTGGTCTTGCCCTCCACCCCGTCGACGTCGTCGATGCCGACACCCGCGTTGGTGAGCACCTCCTCCGTCTGCAGGGGACGGATCTCACTGACCGCGCTGACCAGCGTGGTCTTGCCGACGCCGAACCCTCCGGCGATGAGGATCTTCACCGCCAGCGGGATGTGCCCGTCAGAGCGATCGGAGACCATTGACAACCGCCTTGAGAATGCGATCGTCGGGCCGCTGCGGCCCGACGGATTGGTCGTACACAGGTTCGTGCATCTCGATCAAGCCCTGCTGGAGCAGGTCGCCCAGCAGCACGCGCACCACGCCGAGCGCGAGATCGAGGTGTGAGGCGAGCTCCGCGACCGTGACCGGCTCGCGGGTGCGGGCCAGGATCGCATAGTGTTCCGGTTGCAGGTGCCGCGGGCGCCCCGGTCCGTCCGCCGCGTTGACGACGAACGCGACCAGGTCGAAGCCGCCGACGGCGGGCCTGGCCCGCCCGCCCGTCACCGCATACGGGCGCACCACCGGACCGGCCTCGGAGTCGAGCCAGTCGTGATCACCCGGCATCGGACGGTGTGCCCGTTCGTGACGGTGCAGTGAGGTACTGTCCGACCCGGGTCACCAGCATCGCCATCTCGTAGGCGATCACACCGATGTCGGAGTCCGCGGCGCTCAGCACGGCCAGGCAGGCACCTTGCCCGGCGGCCGTGACGAACAGGAACGCGTCGTCCATCTCCACGATCGTCTGGCGGACGGTGCCGCCGTTGAAGTGCCGCCCGGCGCTGCGGGCCAGGCTCTGGAACCCGGAGGCCACCGCCGACAGGTGCTCGGCGTCGTCCCGGCCGAGCCCCGAGGACGCGCCCATGAGCAGCCCGTCGGCGGAGAGCACCACGGCGTGCTGCGCCGACTCGACCCGGTCGACGAGATCGTCGAGGAGCCAGTCGAGCTTGCCGGTGCGACTCGTCGATTGTGCCACCTATGCGTCCCTTTCCGATGTGGGTTGATCGTCGGTGAGCGCCGCGTCCCGGCGTCCCCGGGTGAACCCTGCCTGCAGCGACGTCATCATCGTGCGGGTCTGCTCGGGCGACCTGCCGGCCCCGGCGGAGGCGAACTGCGACGCCGGCACGCCGTCGGCCGTGTGCTCGTCCTCGGGCCGCTCCCGCAGCTGCGGCGCGAGGCTCGCCTGCCGGCGGCGCTTCGGCAGCCCGTCGTCGGTCAGGTCCAGCGGCTGTTCGGGTTGCGGTTGCGCCGGCGGTACGGGGGAAGCCCAGTTCCGCTGCGGCGCCGCCGGGCCCGCGGCGGCCACGACCTCGGCGTCGACGTCGCCGCTGCGGGGGGCCGGCACGCGCGGGGCACGGTCCAGCACCGGCGTGCGGCCCGCCTCGGCCGGCCCGGCGTCCAGCGGGTGGCCCGCCGGGGACGACACGGCGTCCAGCGTGCGGCCGGCGTGGGACAGCGTGCGGCCCGCGTGGGACGGCGCGGCGTCCAGCGTGTGGGTCGACTCCGACGCCGTGACGTCCAGCACCGCGCGGGTGGCGCGGGACGGCTCCGCCCGCCCGGCCTCCGGCTCGCCCGTCACCTCACCGGCGAGCTCGCCGGTGAGCTCGTTGCCGAACTCGTGCCTGGGCTCGTTTCTGGGCTCGTTCCTGAGCTCGTTCCTGAGCTCCGACGGGGTCGACGCGGTCAGCTCCGGGGTCGCGCCCGCGATCAGGTGCGGCGGGATCAGCACGACCGCGGTCACCCCGCCGTACGGCGAGGACCGCAGCGTGACCCGTACCCCGTGCCGGGCGGCCAGCAGCGCCACCA
Organism: Dactylosporangium sp. NPDC050688; assembly: GCF_040654515.1. Classification (NCBI taxonomy): domain Bacteria; kingdom Bacillati; phylum Actinomycetota; class Actinomycetes; order Micromonosporales; family Micromonosporaceae; genus Dactylosporangium; species Dactylosporangium sp. NPDC050688. The sequence continues at coordinate 56,244 of NZ_JBFAIC010000052.1, read as the reverse complement.
CGAACAGCCCCAGCCGGGCGCTGTTGGCGGGGTCGAAGTCCGGCGGGTGCAGCAGCCGCTCGTTGGCCTCCTCGATCGCCTCCGGCGACATGCCCAGGCCACGGTCCTCGATCTCGATCGCGAACCCGTTCGGCACCAGCTGCCCGCTGATCTGCACCCGGGTGTGCGGAGGCGAGTACGACGTGGCGTTCTCGATCACCTCGGCGAGCAGGTGGATGACGTCGGCGACGGCGCGCCCGACCAGCGACGCCTCCGGCAGCGTGAGGAAGCCGACCCGCGCGTAGTCCTCGACCTCGGACACCGCGCCGCGGACCACGTCGACCATCGGCACCGGGTTGCGCCAGCCCCGGCCCGGCGTCGCGCCGGCCAGGATGACCAGGTCCTCGGCGTGGCGGCGCATGCGGGTCGCCAGGTGGTCGACCCGGAACAGGTCCTCCAGCTCCTCCGGGTCCGTGGTGCGCCGCTCCATGCGGTCCAGCAGCGCCAGCTGCCGGTGCAGCAGCGTCTGGCTGCGGCGGGCGATGTTGAGGAACACCTCGTTGAGGCCGCGCCGCAGCTGCGCCTCGTGCGCCGCGGACTCGATCGCGGTGCGCTGCACGGCGCTGAACGCGTTGCCCACCTTGCCGATCTCGTCGGTGCCGTACTCCAGCGGCGGCGCCGCCTCGGCGAGGTCGAGATCCTCACCGCGGCGCAACCGGCCGACGAGCTCCGGCAGCCGCTGGTCGGCGAGGGCCTGCGCGTCCTGCCGCAGCCCGGTCAGCCGGTTGATCAGCGATCGGCCGATCCGGATCGACAGCACCACGGACACCGCGATGGCGAGCAGGCCCAGCACCGCGGCGAGCACCAGCCGCACCACGATGGCCGCACCGACCGGCCCGGCCCGCTCCAGGATCGTGTCACCGAACTGCAGGTCCAGCTTGCGCAGCTGCTCGGCGAGCCGGTCGTACGCGTCCCGCCACGCGATGATGTCGACCGGGATGGCGGCGTTCGGCCTGGCCTCGGCGATGATCCGGTTCTCGAACTCGGTCAGCCGCTTGTGCGCCTCGCCGTCGACGATGTCCCGGTACGTCTGCTGCACCGCCGCCGGCAGCTCCGCCGACTGCTCCGCGTACGCGTTGCGCTTCGCGCCGATCATCGCGATCAGGTCGGCGCTCTCGGTGCGGATGAACTTCCCCGCCGCCGCGGCGCCGTTGACCAGCGAGTCCTCCCGCGCGAGCAGCTCCCGCGCCCGGCTCATCGCGATGTTCGTGCGGGCGTCCTTGCCCAGCTGCGCGTCACTCACCCCGGGCAGCGCGTTGTACCACCGGTAGATCGCATCCATCGGACCGTTGTAGATCTCCATCGCGCCGGACCGGTCGACCTGCCCGAGCGAGATCCCCGCCCGCCCCGACACGATCCCGTCGAGCGCGACCATGATCTCGGCGAGCCGGCCCTTCGCCGCCTCCGGCATCGCCTCCCTGGTCTCGTCCCGCCCGGCGAGGCTGCGGAAGTTGGCGAGCGCCGCGTCGGACTTGCGCCGCTGCTCGGCCAGCGTCGTCGCCTCGGGCTTGCCCTCCGCCCGGCCGGCCCCCAGGTACACCTGGGACAGCTTGCGCTCCCGCTGCAGCTCGACGATCACCATCTCGGCGGGCTCGGCGGCCAGCTCGTAGTACGTCTGCGCGTCGAACAGCTCCACCACCGCGTTCGACGTCAGGTTGGTCGCGAAGACCCACAGCACGACGAGCGACAACAGCGGCGGCAGCAGCAGGGTGACGATCTTGGCGCGGATCGACCACGTGCGGATTCTCCACGTGCGGGCCTTCATGTGATCCTCGTGGGTCGCGTCGACAAGGGGGGTGGCGCGTCTCGGGCATGATACGGACACACAGGCGAGGAAGTCACCAACAAGGTCGTCCACGTCCCAAACCCGGCTCGCCCGTGATCTCCCTCCCGCCCTCCTTCTCGCCCCGGTGTGCTTTCCCACGCCCCGGGCAGGGCGCCCGGTATGCGAGGTAGACGGTGGATTTTCGCGATCTGCGCCTGGACCGCGTGTACGGCGGCCCTCAGCATGTTCGGCGTCGGCAGGGTCGAGGCCGTCCGCACGGCACTGCTGGCCTCGATCACCCGCGTCCCGGCCCCGGCCGCGACCCCCTCCGCCGCCCCGTCCTCGTCGCCCACCTCGGGCGTGCCGAAGCTCCTGCGCACCCCCGGCGGCAACATCGCCGCCCGCTGCGACGCCGGCATGGTCTGGGCCGACAGCCTGAGCCCGGCGTTCGGCTTCCGCATCGAGGGCGCCCAGCAGGGCCCCGGCGCCGAGTACCGTCTCACCTTCCGCTCCGACACCCAGGTCATCCACGTCGCCGTCCGCTGCAAGGACCGGACCCCGGAAGCCCAGCTCAGCTGACGGCCGCCATGACCCGCGACTCCTGACGGCCGCCATGCCCGCGGGCGGCCGCCGCGGAGTGCCGGGTCAGGCAGGGATGATGGTCAGGCCGGCCCGCTGGGTGGTGGTCAGCGCCAGGTCGCGGGCGCGGATGGCGGCGCAGCGCTGGGCGGTGGCGGCGGCCTCCGCGACCGGGGCGCCGGCGAGCTGGGCGAGGACGAAGCCGGCGACGTACGCGGACCGGTTGCGCGGCCCCGGCGCGGCCGAGGTGTGCACGGTGTCGGCGTCCTGGCTGACGACGACCGCCCCGTCGGCGTCCAGCGCGACGGACACGACGGCCGCGGCGGTCGAGCGCAGGAGCATGCCGCGGGCCGCGGTGACGGCGGCGGCGTTGGTACCTTCGACGACCCCGCTGACCGTGTCCAGGGTGGGCGTGACCAGGTCGGGGCCGAGGTGTGCCCACGGGGCCAGGTCGAGCGCGTCGACGGCGAGCAGCCGCACGTCCAGGCGCCGGGCCGCCAGCAGCGCGCGGACGGCGGAGCCGAGGGTGCCCCCGCCCAGGTCGCACACGACGACCGCCTCGGGGGCCTCGGCGAGCGACTCGTCGAGGCGTTGCCGCAGCGTCTCCGCCGCGGTCCCGCCGAGCGGGGTCGTGTCGCCGTCGTCGAAGCGGGCGATCACCTGGCCGGCGGCGATGAGGCGGCGTTTGGTGAGCGTACGCCGGCCGACGGAGACGACCAGGCGGTCCGTGGCACCGCTGTCCCACACCCTGGAGCGCAGGGTGGCGCCCGCGTCGTCGTCGCCGGTCGCGCCGACGACGGTGGTCCGGGCGCCGAGCGCGGTGAGGGCGCCGGCGAGGGCCGCGGCGCCGCCGCCGACCTCCCGGGTCGTGTCCAGCGTGACGACGGGGACCGGCCCCTCCCGGCTCATGCGGGTCGGGGTGCCGTGCAGCCAGCAGTCGAGCACGGCGTCTCCGACGACGAGCACGGGACGGTCCTGCCAGCGGGCGGCGAGCTCGGCGAATCTCACGCGAGGCGACTACCCGGCTCGTAACGGAACATTCCCTGCGACAATCACAGGATCGAACGCGCAGACGTGGCGATGATCGGTGGGGGCATGGCCGGCCTGTCCCTCGCCGCCGAGCTCGCCGAACTTGATGGCCGGCTGGTGGAGCGTGCCGAGGCCGCTGGCGGTCACCGGGAGCGCTTGCGGATCGTGGTGCTGGAGCGGGAGAACCAGTTCGGGTATCACACGACCGGGCGGTCCGTGGCCGCGTTCCTGGAGAGCTACGGCTCGCCTGAGGTCCGGGCGCTGACCCGCGCGTCGCGCACCATCCTCGACGCGCTCGGCGCCGAGTCGGGCACGCCGCTGCTGCGGTCCCGGCCGCTGGTCTGGGTGGCCCGCGAGGACCAGCTCCTGGCGATGAACGCGCTGCTGACCGCCAACCCGGCGCTGCGCGGCACCGACGTCGCGGGCGCGCAGACGCTGTGCCCCGTGCTGCGCCCGTCGGCGGTGGCCCGCGCAGCGGTCGAACGCACCGCGCAGGACATCGACGTCGATGCGCTGCATCAGCAGTACCGCAAACGCGCCGTCGCCGCGGGCGTGCAGCTGCGCACCTCGATCGGCCTGGAGGCCGGCGAGTGGACCGGGCACGGCTGGCGGCTCACCACCGACCGCGGCGACCTGGCGGCCGGGCGGGTCGTCAACGCCGCAGGCGCGTGGGCCGACGCCGTGGCCGGGCGGCTCGGGGTGCGTACGGCCGGGCTGACGCCGATGCGCCGCACCGTGGCGGTCGTGTCCATCGACGGGGTCGCGCCGAGCTGGCCGCTGGTCCTCGATGTCGGCGACGAGTTCTACTTCCGGCCGGAGAGCGGCGGGCTGCTGGTGTCGCCGTGCGACGAGACGCCGTCGCCGCCGGTCGACGCGGTGGCGGAGCCCGAGGACGTGGCCCTGGCGGTGGAGCGGGTCGCCGCCGTGACCACCCTGCCGCTGCGCCGGGTGCGGACCAGCTGGGCGGGGCTGCGCACGTTCGCGCCGGACCGCAACCCGGTCGTCGGGCCGGACCCGGCGCAGGAGGGCTTCTACTGGTTCGCGGGGCAGGGCGGCTTCGGCATCCAGACCGCGCCGGCCCTGGCCCGGCTGGGCGCGGCGGAGCTGCTCGGCGAGCCGTTCGAGATCCCGGGGCTGAAGCACGGCGCCCTGCACCCGAGAGTCTGACGGGCCGGCGCAGCTCATCCGGTCCAGCACGGCGGTTCCGCGGACCGGCCCAGCTCGTCCGCCCCGGCGCGGCGGTTCCACGAGCCGCAGCTTCTCCGGCCCGGCGCGGCGGTTCCGCGAGCCGGCACCGACCGCGCGGCACCGTCGCCGCGCGGCGTTACGCGGGTCGGCGCAGCTCGTCCGGTGCCGCATCCGCGCGCCGCACGCCTGCCAGCCCCGCCACCGTGCCCGGCTCGCGCAGCAGCGCCTGCTCGGCGTCGTCGACGAACGCCAGATCCGCCTCGACGTGCCGGGTCGCCGCCGACAGCAGCAGCCCCACCACCGGGTCGGGCGCCTTGCGCCGCAGGCCGTCGAGGTTGCGCAGCTCGCGCAGCAGGTACGTGCGCTGCTGGCCGAGCACCCTGCGCACGATCTCCGGGTCGCCGGAGCGGGCCGCGGCCGTCACCTTGAGGAAGAAGTCGTCGCGGAAGCCACCGCTGCGCGGGCTCGCCTCGTCCAGCCAGCGCCGCAGCTCACCGCGGCCGGCGTCGGTGATCTCGTACACCACCCGGTCGGGCTTCACCGCCTGCGCGTGCCGCTCGGAGCTGACCATGCCGTCGCGGGAGAGCCGGTCGAGGATCTGGTACAGGTGGCCGATGTTCAGCGGCCCCCACTGCGGCCCCACCGCGGTCTCGAAGGCGCCCTTCAGCTCGTACCCGTAACTGGGTCCGTGCGACAGCAGCGACAGCACCGCGTGGTGGATCGGCATGCCCAGAGCCTACTCGCCCCTTGCATTGTCGCAATGCATTGCGACAGAGTAGGGCCATGACCGCACCGTCGACCGGGGCCGAGCTGTCCGTCACCGGGCTCACGAAACGGTTCCACACCGGTGAGCAGGACATCATGGCCGCCGACGGCCTGACCCTGCGGGTCGAGGCGGGCAGTTTCACCGCGGTCGCCGGCCCGAGCGGCTCGGGCAAGTCGACGCTGCTGCACCTCATCGGCGCGATCGAATCCGCCGACGCCGGCACGGTCGTCGTCGACGGCGTCGAGGTGACGGCCCTGCGGCGGCGCCGGCTGAGCGAGTACCGGCGCACGGTCGGGTTCGTTTTCCAGCGGTACCATCTGCTGCCGGCCCTCACCGCGCTGGACAACGTGATCGCGCCGGTGCTGCCGTTCCGGGTCGGCTTCGACAAGCAGGCACGCGCCCGGGAGCTGCTGGACGCGGTCGGCCTCAGCGGCCGCGAGCGGGCCCTGCCGGCGCAGCTGTCCGGCGGGCAGCAGCAGCGGGTCGCGATCGCGCGGGCGCTGATCGGCTCGCCGAAGCTGCTGCTCGCCGACGAGCCGACCGGCAACCTCGACTCCGCCAATGGCACGCAGATCCTGGACCTGCTGCTCGACCTGCGTGAGCAGCACGGGATGACGGTGCTGCTCGCCACACACGAGCAGCACATCGCGGCCCGGTGCGACCGGTTGCTGCGGCTGGCCGACGGCAAACTCACCGACGACATCGACCTGACCGACGGCGAGGACCCGTCCTCGACGCTCGCTCGCGCCACGCAGCTCCGGCTTTAGACTGATTTCACCCCTTTGCGCAGGTACGATCAACGCCAGGTGCTTGCGGGTTAGGGGTGTGACATGCCGCAACTCGATCTCGGCGTGCTCGCGCAGCCCGAACGGCTCGCCGCGCTGCGGCGCGCACAGGCGCTGCTGGCCTCCTCATCGTCGCCCGTCGACGGGCTGGTCCGGCTCGCGGCGCGCTCTGTCGTGGCGCCGGTCGGGCTGCTGACCCTCGTCGACGACGAGCGGATGCACATCGTCGGCAGGCACGGGCTGCCACCCGACCTCGACCGCGTCCACGCCGAGCCGGCGACCAGCTCCTTCTGCCAGTACGTGGTGGCCGAGAACACCCCGCTGGTGATCAGCGACGCGAGGGACCACCCGGCGCTGCGCGACCTCGGCGCGGTGCAGGACCGGGGCGTCACCGCGTACCTCGGCCAGCCCATCCACGACCTGCACGGCCACACGCTCGGCGCGGTCTGCGTCACCGACTCCGTGCCCCGGCACTGGACCGACGACGACGTCACCGCGGTCGGGGAGTGCGCCGCCATGCTCGAGGTCATGCTGGGCGCCGAGACCAGCCGCCAGGACATCGCGATCGCGGCGGCCGAGACCGACGCGGTGCTGGAGACGGCGCTGGAGGCGTTCGTCGGCATCGAGCTCACCGGGGAGATCACCCGCTGGAACCGGGCCGCGGAGCGCACCTTCGGCTGGTCCGCGCAGGAGGCGATCGGCAAGCAGGTCGACGAGCTGATCATCCCGGAGCGGTTCCGGGCCGCACACCGCGCGGGGCTGACCAGGCTGGCGCGCGGCGGCGCACCGAAGCTCATCGGGCAACGCCTCCAGCTCTACGCGATCAACCGGGCCGGCGACGAGTTCCCGGTCGAGCTCACCCTCAACGTCGTGGAGGGCCCGGCCGGCCGGCACGCGCACGCGTTCGTCTACGACATCAGCGAACGCGTCGCCGCGGAGCGGCAGCTGGCCCGCGAGCGGCACTTCCTCAGCGCCCTGCTCGACAACCTCGACGCCGGCGTGGTCGCCTGCGACGAGCGCGGCCGGCTGATCCTGTTCAACCGCGCCATGCGGGAGATCGCCGGCAGCGACGCCAACCAGTCGACCGTCGAGTCGTGGGGGCAGCACTACCGCACGTACCAGTCGGAGCCGGTCGCCTCGGACGACCTGCCGCTGGTGCGCGCGTTCCACGGCGAGCACGTCCGCGAGGCCGAGGTCGTCGTCCACCTGCCCGGCCGGCCCCGGCGCAGCTTCACCGCCAACGCCCAGCCGATCCGCGACAGCGACGGCAACCGGCTCGGCGCCGTCGCCGCCCTGCACGAGGTCACCGACCGGCGCCGGGCGCAGCGGCTCATCGAGTGCGAGCTGGCGGTGTCGCGCATCCTGGAACAGGCCCCGACGATCGAGGACGCCGGCCCTGAGCTGCTGGGCGCGGTCGCCGGGACGCTGCAGTGGCCGCACGCCGAGCTGTGGCTGGTCGACCGGGTCGGCAACGTCCTGCGCAACGCGGCGATGTGGACGGAGCCCGGCTACGTCATCCCCGAGCCGGGCCCGCTGGCGCCCGGGGTCGGCGTCTCCGGCGTCGCCTGGGAGACCGGCCAGCCCGCCTGGATCCCCGACATCTCCGTCGTCGGCAGCCGGCTCAACGTGCCGTCGCTGGCCCGGCACGGGCTGCGGGTCGGCCTGGCCGTGCCGATCCGCGACGGCGGCGGGGTCACCGGCACGCTGAGCTTCTTCGGCGACGCCGCCGAGGAGCCGGAGGAGTCCCTCATCGCGCTGCTGTCCGGGATCGCCGCGCACGTCGGGCAGTTCCTGGAGCGCCGCCGCGCCGAGGACCTGGCCCTGCAGCTGGCCCGCACGAAGGACGAGTTCATCTCGCTGGTCGGTCACGAGCTGCGCACGCCGTTGACGTCGATCTCGTCGTACACGGAGCTGCTCCTGCACGACAACGACGACGAGACGACCCGGGCCCAGTTCCTGTCGGTCATCGCCCGCAACGCGGAGAACCTCCGGGCCATCATCGACGACCTGCTGGACCTCGCCGGCCTGGAGAGCGGCTACGTCTCGCTGGTCGAGCGGCCGCTGGACTTCGCCGCCGTGGTCCGGGCCAGCACCGAGACCGGCACCCGCGCCGCCCTCGAGAAGGACATCGACATGCGGGTCACGCTGCCCGACGGCCCCGCCCCCGTCGCCGGCGACCAGCCGCGGCTGCGCAAGGTCGTGGACCACCTGGTCACCAACGCGGTGAAGTTCACCCCCGCCGGCGGCCGGGTCGAGATCGAGCTGGTCCGCGACACCGCCGGGGTCGACCTGCGGGTCACCGACACCGGCGTCGGCATCCCCGAGGAGGAGCGCTCCCGGCTCTTCGAACGCTTCTTCCGCGGCTCCAACATCCGCAGCCTCGGCCTGCCCGGCACCGGCCTCGGCCTGGCCATCAGCCGCACCGTCATCGAGCGGCACGGCGGCACGATCACCGTCACCGATCACGGCGACAAACCGGGCACGACCTTCCTCGTCCGGTTGCCGTCCCTGTAGACCGAGGCACAATGGTTGCTGATGCAACTACAACGATTGACCTTGATGTTCGTGGCGAGCGCCCTGGTGCTCGCCGGCTGTGGCGACCCCGCCCCCTCCTGGAAGGGTGGCGGCGGCTCCGGTACGGCGGCCGCTGCCACCGTCAAGGTGACGACGCCCACCGACGGCGCGCGGGACGTGTCGACGGCCACCTCGATCGTCTACGAGTCGTCCGCCGATGCGACGGTTACCCTGCAGGACGCGGCCGGGACGGCCATCGAGGGCGCCCCATTGTCACCGAATTCTTCCGGTTCATCCCCGTCTGCGGCGCCCAGCGGCGTGGAGTGGATGCCGGCGAAGCAGCTCAAGTACGGCACCGAGTACACGGCCACGGTCACCGCCGGCTCCACCAAGAGCACGGTGAAGTTCACCACCATGGCCAAGCCGGCCAGCCTCGCCCGCACCACCAGCCAGATCGGCGACGGCCAGGTCGTCGGCGTCGGCATGCCCATGATCCTGTCCTTCGGCGTCGACATCCCGAAGGACAAGCGCGCCGGCATCCAGAAGCGCCTGCTCATGTCCTCGGACCCGCCCCAGGAGGGCGTCTGGAACTGGTTCTCCGCCAAGGAGATCCACTACCGCCCGAAGGAGTACTGGCAGCCCGGCACCAAACTCAGCCTGCGCGCCGCCGTCGGCGGAGTGTCCTTCGGCGGCAAGTCGTACGGCGAGAAAGACCTCACCGTCGACGCCACCGTGGGCAAGAAGCTGATCATGGAGGTCGACAACGCCACCAAGCAGATGACCGTCACCGAGGACGGCGTGCTGCTCAAGACGATGCCCGTGTCCCTGGGCAAGCCCAGCAACCCCTCCGACAGCGGCAACTTCATCGTCATGGTGAAGAACGAGTGGGAGTGGTTCGACTCCTCCACCTACGGCGTCCCGGTCGACTCCCCCGACGGCTACCGCACCAAGGTCGAGTACCCGCAGCGGATCACCTGGAGCGGCCAGTACATCCACGCCGCCCCCTGGTCGGTCAAGGACCAGGGCAAGCGCAACGTCTCCCACGGCTGCGTCAACATCTCCCTCGAGCTGGCAAAATGGCTGTACAGCGTGACCCACATCGGCGACCCCGTCATCGTCAAGGGCACCGAGGAGCGCGTGAAGTACGGCGACGGCTGGACCGACTGGGAGCTCTCCTGGGACGAGTACCGCAAGGGCAGCGCACTCTGAGCACTCCTCCGGTGGCCGTTTTGGCTGGCCGGGTGGGGACCTGGTAACCTGATTCATCGCGCACGGTGACGCGTCCCTGTTGCTTGCGCTTCAACGTTTCCAACCCGAGCTAACAAGACGAGGTCTGTCGCGTGGCGAACATCAAGTCCCAGATCAAGCGCAACCGGCAGAACGAGAAGCGCCGCCTGCGCAACAAGTCGGTCAAGTCGTCGCTGAAGACGGCGATCCGCAAATTCCACGAGGCGACCGCCGCCGGCGACACCGAGGCCGCCACGACGCTGCTCCGCGCCGCGTCGCGCAAGCTGGACCAGGCCGCCAGCAAGGGCGTCATCCACAAGAACCAGGCCGCCAACCGCAAGTCGGCGATCACCAAGAAGCTGGGCTCGCTGGCCGCCTGAGCGGTCACCACACCTCGTACTGCCGAAAAGCGCCGCCCCACCCGGGCGGCGCTTTCGCTGTGCCCTGACCCCGCCGCCGCCCTCTGCGGTTCTGGCCGCGAGTTCACCCTCCACCGCCGGACCAGCGCGCGTTGCCTGCAGCAAGCACAACCCGGTGGATCGCTGTGCGCCGGCAAACAGGGATCCACCGGGTTCCAGCAATCCACCGGGTTGTACCCGTGGTCCACCGAGTGCACCCACATCGGCAGGCACGGCACCCGCTCTCGCAACGAAGTCAGCCCTGATCCCGCCGCCGTGCTGCTGCACCGCTGCTGCACCGCTGCTGTGCCGCTGTGCCCTGGCGAGCGCTGCGCCGCTCCCCGCCTCGCCGGGCGCTTCGCCTCTCTGAACACCGATGAGCCGGAGGACCCGGGGCCAGCACCCCACGATCCTCCGGCTCATCATCTATGTCCCCAGACACGTACACCGCAGCGGCCGTCCTCCAGCCGGCCACAGCGGGACCACCCGGGTCAGGTGACGCATCTCCAGAGCTCGGCCACCGCAGCCGGTGCCCCCGGCCGACGTGACCCACGCTGCCGTCAGGCGAAGCGGCCCTGGTTGAACCCCCCGGTCCGCTGCCTGGTCAGGTCGTCGTCGGCGCGCCATGGACGCTCGGCGTGCCGGCCCGACTGGAACTGCCCCGACGGGAAGTGCCCGGTGTCGTCCGCCCTGCGCCGGCCACCCGGCTGCCGCTGCGCGTGCCGGCCACCGGTGGCGTCCCGGTTCCCGGTGCGGCCGCTGTCGACGGGCCGGGTCGGATCGTTCGGGTCGGCGTCGGCGGCGGGCTCGTACCCGCTCCACGCCGCCTGTCCCGCGGCCCAGCCGGTCTGTGCACCCCGGTTGGGCGCGGCACCCCACTGCGCCTGGTCCGCCCAGCCGGTCTCGTCGTCCCAGTCCGCCCACGGGTCCACCGGCTCACCGTGCGCCGCCGTCCCGCTGCCGCGCCCGGTCCAAGCGGCCCGGTCTCCCCACACGGTCTCGTCACCCCAGTTGGCCTGCCCGCCGCCGGTGCTCGCCGGACCGGCCCAGGCCGCCTCACTGCCCCGGCCCGCGGCGGTGTCCTCGCCCCACGCCTGCCTCGTGTCGCCGGTCGACCCCGGCTCGACCCGGACCGGGTGCCCGCTCCACTGACCGTCGTTCTGCCGCATCCCACGCCCGCGCCCGTCGGTGACCTCCTCAGCGTCCCGCGCCCGCCCGTCGTCACCCCAGGCAGCCTGACCCGAGCCGGCCTGCACATAACCGGAGCCGACCTGCGAGTGACCGGCGCCAGCCTGCGAGTGGCCGAAGCCAGCCTGCGAGTGGCCAGAGCTGGCCTGCGCCTCCCGCTCGAAGCCGGCGCCCTGCTCCCAACCGGCGGGCGCGGCCCGGTCCCAGCTCTGCCCGTCGTCCTCGCGGTCCCAGGCCTGCGCATCGCGGCCCGGCCCATCCTGCCCGACATAGCCAGCCTGCCCGGAGAAACCAGCCTGGTCGGAGAAGCCAGCCTGGTCGGCATAACCGGCCTGGCCGGCTTGACCGGTGTAGTCGGCCCGCCCGGCGTAGTCAGCTTGGCCGGCGTAGTCAGCTTGGCCGGCGTAGTCAGCTTGGCCGGCGTAGTCAGCTTGGCCGGCGTAGTCGGCCTGATCGGTGTAAGCGACCTGGCCGGCCTCACCGAACTGGCCTCCCTGGCGGGCACGACCCTGCTGGTCCCAGTGCTGGGCGGCCTGACCGTCCTGGCCCCAACCGTGGGCGTGCTGGCCGTCCTGCCCCCAGTCCTGGCCGCGGTCGTGCCCCCAGCCAACCTGAGCGTGGCCGGCCCGGTCCCAGACCTCGGTGGTCTGGTCGTCGTGGCCGTGGCCGGGCTGCGCCGGCTGGTGCCAGTCCTGGGCGTGCTCGCCGGAACGCTCCCAGTGCTGACCGGCCTGCGCGGACCGGGTCGACTCGTCCCAGCCGGTGCGGGTCGGCCACGTGCCGCCGCCGGCCGGCTGGTCCCAGCCCTCGTGCTCGCCGGTCCGGCCGTGACGGCCGTCGGCGCCGGTCTCGTCGTCGCGGAAGCGGGTCCCGCGGGTGGTGTCCACGCCGCGGTAGGCGGTGTGCACGCCGGTGTCGCCCTCGTGCAGGTCAGGGCGGTGAGTGTCGTCGCCCCCGTGGAAGGCCGCGTGTGCGCCGCCCTCGCCGACGCGGAACGCCGGGTGCACCCCGGTGTCACCGTCCTGGAGCGCCCGGCCCGAACCCGTGTCACCGTCGCGGAACGCGCGACTGGAACCGGTGTCACCGTCGCGGAACGCACGACCGGAGCCGGTATCACCGACACGGAAAGCGTGGCCCGAGCCGGTCGTCTCCTCCTGGTACGCAGGGTGGACCCCCGTGTCGCCGTCGCGGACGGGCCGGCGGACGGCGGTGTCGGCGGTGGGCTGGCCGGGTGGGACGTCGCTGGCGGGCGAGATCCCGTACTCCGTATTGGGCGACGGCTCCGCCTGGCGGGTGGCGCCGCGGGGGCCGCCGTCGCGGGCCGGGACCGAGATCCGGATGACGCCGACCTTCTTGCGCTGCGCCGGTGGCTCGCTGGCCGCCTGCCGGGTCGCCGTGCGCGTGCCCGCGCCGCCAGCCCCCGCCCCGCCGCCAGCGCCGGTGCCGGTGCCGGCGCCAGCTCCGGTGCCGCTTCCAGCACCGCTGGAACTCCCTGCTCCCGTGCCGCCGCCGGCAGCGCTGCCACCCCGGGCCCCGCCCTGCCGCACGCCGACCCCGCCGCGCGGACCACCGCCGGCAAGACCACCACCAGCACCACCATCGGCAGCAGCGGCCGAGCCGGCACGACCGGAGCCGCCACCAGATGTGCCGGGAGCACCGGAGACGGCGCCGGCGAGGCTGGACCTGGCGACGCTGCCCGCTGCCGCGCGGCCCGAGCCGGTCACCGAGATCCCGGACCCGGACGGGTCGCGGCCGGCGGCACGCGCCGCCGCGCCGGCACCCGTGCCGGTCGAGTTGCCGGCGCCGCGGGCCATCTCGGCCCGGTCCAGCGCGGTCGTGGTCCGCCGGGTGGCGGACACGGGCTCGTCGTCATAGCCGGCGAGATCCACCCGGGTGGATGACGCCCGTTCGGATGAACCCCGGGCGGCGGAACGCGTCTGGGCCCGGACCCGCTTCGATCCGCCGATGGCCATGTCGTTGACCTTGACCATGACCGCGACGACCGCCGGGAGGACGGGCACCGCCCACCAGCTGACCAACTCGGCGAGTGCCAGCAGCACGCCGGCCGCGATCATGCACTCGAACAGCATGAAACTGATGAATCCGCCGATGTGCAGGTGGCGAAGCCGCAGCGCACGCACATACAGCGGCGCCTGTGAGGCGAAACCGTTGCTCGTCGTCATCGTCCTATTCCTCCAGCACGCGCCGCGACCACTGCGAACACAGCCCGCTCGAGCGCATAGCCGCGGTCGTCCGAGCCACCCTTGACGGCGGCATTGCACTCTGCCGCCACTCGCATGGCATCAACGAGCGCCTCGGCCGTCCAGCCACGGGCTTGGCGCTGCGCGCGTTCGACCTTCCACGGAGGCATTCCCAAATTTCCGGCGAGTTGATATGCGCTGCCCTTGCCGGCGGCGGCCACGCGGGCGACCGTGCGGATCCCGTCGGCGATGGCGTCGGCGATCGGCACGGGGTCCACGCCGACGTGCATCGCCCACCGCAGGGCCTCCAGCGCGGCGGCCGTGTCGCCCACCATGACGGCGTCGGCGACGGTGAACCCGGAGACCTCGGCACGGCCGCGGTAATACTGCGCGACGGTGCTCACGTCGATGCGGCCGCCGGTGTCGGCGACCAGCTGCGAGCAGGCGGCGACCAGCTCACGCAGATCGTTGCCGACGGCGCCGAGCAGCGCCTCGGCGGCGTCCTCGCCGATCTTGCCGCCCTGGCGACGGATCTCGTTGCGCACGAAGTCGACCCGCTCGCGGTGCTTGCTGATCTTCGCCGCGGGCACGACGTCGGCCCCCGCGGCCTTGAGCCCGTCGGCCAGGGCCTTGCCCTTGGCGCCGCCGGCGTGGGCGACGACGAGCACGACGTCGTCCTCGGGGTCGGCGGCGTAGGCGAGCAGCGCCGCGATGATGTCCTTCTTGGCGTCCTGCCCGCTGTCGACGACGAGCACCCGCCGGCCGCCGAACAGCGACGGGCTCAGCATCTCCGCGAGCTCACCGGCGAGCAGCTCACCGCCGGCGCGGCGGTGGACCTCGGTGTCGGGGTCGGCGGCGCGGGCGGCGGCGATGGTGTCGGTGATCGCACGGGAGACGAGCAGCTCCTCGTCACCGATCACCAGGCGGAGGCGGGGCAGACCAGTACCAGACACGCGAGCCATCGTGTCACGCCCCACCGACAGAAACCCTGCCGTGCGCCACGACCGCGAGCCCGCCCGTGGCGTCGCGGACGACGGCGAGGTCACCGTGCTGGTCGGTCCGCACGACCCGGGCGCCGCCGCGGCCGAGGCGGGCCAGCACGCCCGCGCTGGGATGGCCGTAGTCGTTGCCTGCGCCGACGCTGATCAGGGCGACCCTCGGCGCGACCGCGTCCAGGAACGCCAGGTCCTGATACGCGGATCCGTGGTGCGGGACCTTGAGCACGTCGGCGCGCAGCGGCGCGGCAAGCAGGCTCTCCTGCTCCTCGGTCTCGGCGTCGCCGGTGAGCAGCAGCCGGATCTCGCCGACGGTGACCGCGATGACCAGCGAATTGTTGTTGACGTCGGATCGCGTGCCGGTCACCTTCAGCGCCGGGCCGAGGACGGTCAGCCCGACCGGGCCGACGGTGAGCGTGGTGCCGGCCGGCGCGTCGAGGGCGGCGATCCCCCGGTCGAGCACGGCGCCACGGCCCGCGACCGGCTCGGCGAACGGCGGCACGAGCAGCCCCTCGACGCGCCGCCGGCGCAGCACGCCGTCGAGGCCGCCGATGTGATCGGCGTGGAAATGGCTGATGACCAGCAGCGGTACCCGCCGCACGCCGAGGTCACGCAGGCAGCGGTCGACGGGGTCGGCCTGCGGCCCGGCGTCGACGACGACGGCGTCGTGCTCGCCGGCGGCCACGACGAGGGCGTCGCCCTGCCCGACGTCGCAGGCGACGACGAGCCAGCCTGGCGGCGGCCAGCCGCCCGTGAGCAACCGCACCGGCACCGCGCCGAGCACCGAGCCGACGGCCACGGCCAGGACGACGCGCCGCACCACCCTCCGGCGGGACGCGACGAGCAGCACGGCGAGCAGCCCACCGAGCAGCGCCCCGCCGAACGTGCCGCCCGGCCAGGGCAGCACGCCGTCGGGGACGGCGGCGCCGTGGTGGGCGATGGTGACGAGCCAGCGCGCCGGCCAGGCCGCCAACCAGGCGGTGAACTGCGCCGCCTCGGGCAGCACGGGCGAGGCGACCGCGGTGAGGACGCCCAGGACGGTGGCCGGCGCGACGGCGGGCGCGGCGAGCAGGTTGGCCGGGATCGTGGTGAGGCTGACGCCGCCGGAGATGCCCGCGATCACCGGCGCGCAGGCCGCCTGCGCCGCGGCCGGCACGCACACCGCCTCGGCCGCGAACGCCGGCCAGCCCCGGGCCTGCAGCGCCTGCGCCCACCGCGGCGCCAGCAGCACCAGGCCGCCGGTGGCCAGGACGGACAGCGCGAACCCGGCGTCGACCGCCAGCTCCGGATCGGCCACGACGAGCACGAGGACACCGGTGGCGAGGGACGGCAGCACGGCCCTGGGCCGCCCGAGGGCGAGCGCGACGAGGGCCAGCCCGCCCATCGCGGCGGCCCGCAGCACGCTCGGCGACGGGCGGACCAGCACGACGAACCCGACGAGCGCCAGCACGCAGATCAGCGCGGCGAGCTTCGGCCCGGCCCGGCACCAGCGGGCGAGCATCAGCACCAGGCCGACCACGATCGCCAGGTTCGCGCCGGAGACGGCGGTCAGGTGGGTGAGGCCGGTGGCACGGAAATCCTCGGCGAGCTGCTGGTCGAGCCGGCTCGTGTCGCCGACGACGAGCCCCGGCAGCAGCCCTCCCGGCTCCGCCGGCAATGGCAGGCAGGCGCGTTGCAGGCCGGCGCGCAGGGTGCCGGCCGCCCGCTGTGCGAGCGGCGCGGCCTCCACCCGGGCGGGCGCGTCCGGCACGGAGATGATCGCGGCGCGCAGGTCCCCGCCGCGGGACGGGGACAGCCGGCCGGTCGCCTCGACCCGCTGCCCCGGCAGCAGCCCCAGCCAGCCCCGGTCACTGGCGAGGACGAGCACCCGCGCCGCGAGCCGGACGCTGGTCCCGTCGGGCGTACGCAGCCAGGCCAGCCGGGCCGGCACGACGACGGTGGGCGCCCGCCCGGCCGTCGAGCGGCCCAGCCGCGGGTCGTCGGAGATGCGCAGTCCGAGCTGCACGGTGCGGTGCCCCGCGGCCAGGCCGGCGAGTGGCTCGGCGTCGCGCTCGCCGACACGCGCGGCCGTGGCGACGGCGCCGCAGGCGATGCCGAGCAGCGCCGCGACGACCACCCACCGCGTCGGGTGCAGCGCCCGCGCGGGGAGCCTGGCCCACAGCGCGGCGAGGGCCACTGCGCCCAGACCCACCGCCCAGCATGCCCAGGCAGGGCAGAACAGGCAGCTCAGGGCGGTCAGCCAGCAGCCGGTCGCGGCACCCGCCAGGCGCAGGTCGGTGCTCACACCGTCACCCGGTCTCTGAGCTGCTGGAACTTCGCGTCGCCGATGCCCTCGACCTGCCGCAGGTCGGTGACGGCGCGGAAGCCGCCGTGGCGGTCGCGGTATTCGACGATGCGCTGGGCGAGGACCGCACCGATGCCGGGCAGCGTCTGGAGCTCGGTGACGGTGGCGGTGTTGAGGTTGACGAGGCCGCCACCTGAGCCGCCACCTGAGCCGGGCGGCGCGGCCCCGGCCGGCGCCGGGACACCGACCGCGATCATCTCGCCGTCGACGACCTTGCGGGCCAGGTTGAGGCCGCTGAGGTCGGTGCCGGGCAACGCCCCGCCGGCGGCGGCGATGGCGTCGGCGACGCGGGCACCAGCCGGCAGCTCGACCAACCCGGGCCGCTGGACCTTGCCGTTGACGGACACGATCAGCCGGTTCGGGGCGCTGCTGGACGGGGGCAGGGCGGCGGAGACCGCGGTGGCCGGTGGCGCCGGGGTGACCTGCGGCCGGGACCGCCACGCGAGGAAGGCCGCGCCGAGCACGACCAGCGCGGCGACGACCGCCAGGACCCGCACGCCCCGCCGGCCGGGGTCGACCGCCGTGAGCCATGACCGCGCGCCGCCGCCGACGGTCCCCGTGGAGAGGGCCGTCGGGTCGGTCTCAGCCGGGAACGACCCGTCCCAGGGATACGGGTCCGGCGGCAGGCCGACCACCCTGGCCAGCCGCCCCGCGGCCTGCGTCTCGTCGTCTGCAGCACTGCGCCTCATGCCCGGTCACGCTAGGACCGGACACCGTCGGCACGCCCCGGCGCGACGCCCGTCCTGTGGACAACGACCCGCTTGTGGAAAACCCACCAAGATCAGCGAAGCTGCACCGCGTGCACCACCACGGCCACCGTCCCCGGCCCCACATGCGCGCCGACGACCGCGCCGACCTCCGTCAGGTACGCCCCCCGCAGCCGCTCCCCGAGCCGCTCCTTCAACGTCGTCAGCAGCGCGTCCGCCCGGTCCGGCGCCGCCAGGTGGTGCACCGCGACGTCCACCACCGACGACCCCGCCGCCTCGTCGGCCATGTCGACCAGGCGCGCCAGGGCCCGGCTCGACGTACGGACCTTCTCCCGCACGACCACCCCCTGGTCGGTGGTGTGCAGGATCGGCTTCACCGACAAGGCGGTGCCCAGCAGCGCCGCCGCCGCCCCGATCCGCCCGCCCCGGCGCAGGAACTCCAGGGTGTCGACGTAGAACAGCGTCGAGGTGCGGTCCACGGCGTCGAGCGCCGCCTGCCGCACCTCGTCCAGCCCCGCGCCGGAAGCTGCCGCCGACGCGGCCGCGAGCGCCGGGAAGCCCAGCCCCATCCCCGTGGACTGGGTGTCGACGACGGACACGGCACCGTCGAACTCGGCCGCGGCCAGCACGGCGGCGTCGTAGGTGCCGGACAGCTTCGCCGACAGGTGCACCGACAGCACGGCCGGCGCGCCGGCGTCGAGCAGTTGCCGGTACACGACGGCGAAGGCCTCCGGGGAGGGCCGGGAGGTGGTGACGGAGACGCGGCGGGCATTGAGGGCCTCGGCGACCGTGGCGGAGTCCACGTCGATGGTCTCGAGGCCGGGGACGCCGTTGACCACGACGGCGAGCGGCACGACGGTGAGCCGCCGGGCCGGGTCGTTGGCCAGGTCGGGCGGCAGGCAGGCGGTCGAGTCGGTGACAACGGCAACGGCGTGGTGTGAGCCGGTCATGACGGCACCGTAGCCGATCAGCTGCTCCTGACCGAGACCACCTGGAACGGGGTGCCCTGCTGGCAGGTGCTCATCAGGCCGGGCTGCGGGGTGCCGACGACGGTGACCCGCTTGCCGACCTGCAGCGCGGCCCGGTCGCCGCCGATGAGCAGGTAGAGCGTGCCGGGGGTCTGCAGCAGCAGGCAGCCGGCCTCGACCCCCTCGACGACCTCGCCGGAGACGCTCATCCCGGACGCGCCCGCTCTGGAGCCGCTCGTCGGGGCGGCGGCCGGCCGGGACGGGGCGGGCACGACGGAGACCTGGGAGGGCACCGGCGACAGCGTCGGCGCCGCCGAGGGCGCGGCCGCGTTGTCGGACGCCGCGGCGCAGCCGCCGAGCAGCGACGCGACGGCGGCGAACAGGAGCACAGAGCGGATCGCCATAACCCTTTCGACGCTACCGCCACCCGCCCGGTTCCACCCGGTCATGGCAGGTTATGACCGGCGAGTTGCCACCCGCGGGTCTCGTCGAAGCGCAGGTCGGTGGAGTGGCAGTTGTGCAGCGCGCCGAGGGTCGAGGCGAGCGCCTGCGGCCAGCCGAGCAGCGCGCAGGTGCCGTGCCGGGCCGCGGCGCCGTGGGTCGCGACGACGATGGTCGCGCCGGGCGGTGCCGCGGCCACGATTTCCTGCAGCGCGTCGGTCATCCGCTTGCTCAGCGCGTCGATCTCCTCGACGTCGGCGTCGTCGACGGGCTCACCGCGCCGCCACCGCTCGAACGCGTCCGGCCAGGTGGCATTGATCTCGGTGTGGGTGAGGCCCTCCCACTCGCCGAAGCTGCGCTCACGCAGCCGCTGATCGGCGGTGACCGGCACGTCGAGGAGCGCGGCGAGCGCGGCCATGGTGGTGCTGGCGCGGCGCAGGTCGCTGGTGACGAGCACGGCGGGCTCAAGTGCGGCGAGCCGCGGCGCGGCGGCGGCCGCCTGGGCCAGCCCGGTCTCGGACAGCGGGGTGTCGATCTGTCCCTGCACCCGGCCGCCGGCATTCCAGGCGGTCTGCCCGTGCCGCCACAGGATCAGCCGGGTCACGCAGGACCTCCGTGCGGCCGCGCGGCGGTCACGCGGGGGCGGGCAGGTCGCGGTCGACGAACTCGATGACCGGGCAGTCCTTCCACAGCCGGTCGAGCTGGTAGAACTCCCGCTCCTCGCTGTGCTGCACGTGCACGACGATGTCGACGTAGTCCAGCAGGACCCAGCGTCCGCCCCGCTCACCTTCGCGACGCACCGGTTTCGCCTTCTCGGGCAGCTGCGCGAGTCGCTCCTCGATGGCGTCGACGATCGACAGGACCTGCCGCTCGTTGGGCGCCGAGGCGACCAGGAACGCGTCGGTGATGACCAGCTGGTCGGCGACGTCCAGGATGACGATGTCTTCAGCCTTCTTGTCGGCGGCCGCCTGTGCAGCGGTGAGCGCCAGCTCGATGGCACGCTCAGTCGCGGGCACCGGGCTCCCTTCGTCGGTCTGCCCCGGCCTGCTGCGCCGGGCTCGTTCTAGCCTCTCACGCCGGTACGACAGTCTGCCTCTCAGATGTTGTCGACTTTTCGGTACAAACCTCGCTTAGCGATGTATTGCACCACGCCGTCGGGAACCAGGTACCAGACCGGTTTGCCGCTCTCGACCCGGCGCCGGCAGTCGGTGGACGAGATCGCCATGGCCGGCACCTGCACCAGTGAGACGGAGTCGGCGGGCAGGTGGGAGGCGTCGAGCTCGAACCCCGGCCGGGTCACGCCGACGAAGTGCGCGAGGCCGAACAGGTCCCGGGCGTCCTTCCAGGAAAGGATCTTGTTGAGCGCGTCGGCGCCGGTGATGAAGAACAGCTCGGCCGAGGGACCGTAGCGTTTGCGGAGGTCACGCAGCGTGTCGACGGTGTACGTGGGGCCGACCCGGTCGACGTCGACCCGGCTGACCGTGAACCGCGGGTTGGACGCGGTCGCGATGACCGTCATCAGGTAGCGGTCCTCGGGCGAGCTGACCGCCGAACCGCTCTTCTGCCAGGGGTCGCCGGTGGGCACGAACACCACCTGGTCCAGCCTGAACCGGTCGGCCACCTCGCTCGCGGCGACCAGGTGGCCGTGGTGGATCGGGTCGAACGTCCCGCCCATGATGCCCACGCGCATCCTGGCATCGTAGTGATCAGCTCGCCGGTCGCCCGGACGAGTGCCTGCGTTCCGTGGCCCTGAGACCCCGTGTAGCCTCAGGGCCATGACGTTGTCGCACCCCAAGGGTGCCTTTGACAGCTCCCGTGCCGTCTGGCGCTCAGCGCCCGGCGAGAGCCACGGCAGCCGGGTCGAGGTGGCGTTCGTCGACGACCTGATCGGGCTGCGCAACGGCGCCGACCCGCACAGTCCCGTGCTCGTCTTCACCCAGGACGAGTGGGACGCCTTCGTCGCCGGCGCCAAAGACGGCGAATTCGACGTCTGAGCGGCCGGCCGAGGACCCGGCCCCGGACGCCCGAGCGCTCGGGCGTCCGGGGCCACCAGCATCACGGATAGAGCAGCGACCGGATCGGCGGCATCCGCTCGAGCCGGGGCGCCAGCGCGCGCAGCCGCAGCGCGAGCGTGACCGCCTCCAGGGTCACCGCCGGGTCACCGGCGGCCGGCACCGCCCGGTGCCGGTCCAGCCACGCCGACACGTCCGGCCAGTGGTAGACCGGCCGCCGCGGATGGTCCCGGACAGGGGCGGGGAACCCGCCGCCGGTCCAGCCGCGCACGACGTCGACCGGCCGGCCGGCCCGCGCCGCGATCACCTCCAGCGTGACCAGCGGGTCGTCGGCCACGGCCGCGGCGATGCCGACCCCCGCCGCGTCCAGGTCACGAACCCCCGACACGACCGCGTCGACCAGTGTCGGCGCGACCCGGTCGAACGCCACCCAGGCCAGCCCGTCGGCGGGCACCACCTCCACGCACAGGTCGCCGGCCCGGTCGAACAGCACGTCGGCCCGCTCGTCGTCCAGCGCCCCGGCGACCGTCAGGCGGAACTGCCGCAGCATCGTCACCGCCCCCGCCCGCACGCCACGTGCCGCTGCACGAACGCGTCGATGCGCCGCGCCACCAGCTGTCCCGCCGCCCCCGGCGGCACCTCGCCCGGCACCCCCAGCCAGCCCCGGCAGCCCGGGCAGCTCAGCCGCAGCCAGTGCCGGTCCCCTTCCACGTCGACGCCCGCCCCCGTCATCTCGTCCATGCCGTGCCCTCCCCGATCGGCGTTCCGCTCCAGCAAACACCTGAATCCGCCGCTTGGGAGGGGCCAGAGAGGGGGCCACTGACCGACCGACATTTTCGGACATTACGACCCGCAGCAAAGCCTGCTAAGGTACAAACCGTGCTGCACCGACTGACCAGCTGGCGCGCCCGCTAAGGGGCGGCCGCACGCAGACACACCCTCACCAGGCCGTCCGTTCCGGGCGGCCTTTGTCATGTGGTCAAAACAGGGTCAAATGTCCGGATCGGCCGAGCCTCCACGCACATCCTTGGAGGAGTCCGAAATGTCCCGTCGCATCTCCGGCTTCAAGCCCACCGGCCACCTGCAGCTCGGCAACTACGTCGGCGCGATCAGACCCGTCGTCCGCGGCCAGCACGAGCAGCCCACCGTCGCGTTCATCGCCGACCTGCACGCCCTGACCGTGCAGCACGACCCCGCCCTGGTCCAGGCGCGCACCCGCGAGGTGGCCGGGCTGCTGCTGGCCGCCGGGATCGACCCCGGGCAGGCCCTGCTGTACCGGCAGTCCGACGTCGCCGCCCACCTGGAACTGCACTACCTGCTGGAATGCGTGGCGAGCTACGGCGAGGCGCACCGCATGATCCAGTTCAAGGAGAAGGGCGGCGGTGGCGGCTCGCGGCTGTCGCTGCTGACGTACCCCGTCCTGATGGCGGCCGACATCCTGCTGCACGACATCGAGGAGGTGCCGGTCGGCCGCGACCAGCGCCAGCACGTCGAGCTGACCCGCGACCTCGCGGAACGGTTCAACGAGCGCTACGGCCCGACGTTCACGGTGCCGCGCGCGGTGCACCCCGCGGTCGCCGCGCGCATCGCCGACCTCGCCGACCCCACCCGCAAGATGGGCAAGACCAACACCTCGACGTCCGGCGTGTTGTTCCTGCTCGACCCGCCCGACGTACTGCGGCGCAAGGTGATGCGGGCGGTGACCGACACCGGCACGGAGGTGGGGTACGACCCGCAGCAGCGCCCCGGCGTGGCCAACCTGCTCGACATCCTGGGTGCGTTGAGCGACCGCGACCCGGCCGACGTCGCCGGCGACTTCCGCGGCACCGGGTACGGCACGCTCAAGTCGGCGGTCGCGGACGCTGTGATCGCCACCCTCGAACCGATCCAGCGCCGTTACCAGGAGCTCGGCGACGACGACGTCGAGCAGATCCTGGCCGCCGGCGCGGAGCGGGCCGCCCGGCACGCCGACGCGACCGTGCAGCGGGCCAGGCTCGCACTCGGCCTCACAGGTGGGCGGCGCGCTCCCGCAGGTACCCCAGCGACGCCGGCGACGGCCGGTCGACCGCACTGAAGCGGGCCGGCCGGAAGTCAATCTCCTCGGTGAGCAGGTCGGCCTCGACCATCAACGCCCACGGCACGTAGAACACCCGCTCCCCCGGCAGCGACACGCCGACGAAGTCGACGGCGGGCAGCAGCGTCGGCGAGCCGACCGCCCAGACGGCGGTGGTGAACGTGGAGCCGTCGGGGCGGGCGGTCAGGGTGCAGTCGGCCAGGCGCGGATCGGCCAGGGTCCGCCGCTGGTGCTCCGCCACGTCGGTGGCGAGCCGGCGGCGGGCCTTGGCCGCGGCGAGGAACGCCGGGTGGCCGGGCGCAGGATCGAAGGGCACCACGTGGCCGTCGTCGTCGGTGGTGTACGCCATCGGCGACAGCGGCCGCGGGGTGCGCGCGTACTCGTCGGCGGCGAGCTCGAACAGCTGCTCGACCAGGCGGGGCTCGTCGGCGCACACGAGCAGCATCAGCGTGCTCGGCAGGAACGCCACGGCCCGCCCGCCGACCTGCTCGTCGAGCTCGGCCAGCCAGCCGTCCAGCAGCACCCAGGACACGAGGTGCTCGCCGGAGTAGTCGGGCACGTGCAGCACCGACGGGCCGAAGAGGGCGGCGCTGGCCGGCAGCTCGGCGCGGGCCAGGGTGTGGTCGTGCGCGGCGGTGAAGATCTCCTCGACGCTGACGCCCCAGCGGGCCGGGCTGTCCAGGTCGACCGGGACGTCATCGACGAGCACGACCTCGTCGAGGTGCGGCAGTGCGGGGCGGCGCAGCGTGCGGGTGCCGCGGGCGGCGTGCCGCAGCGCGAGGCGGAGCTTCGGCAGCGCCTCGTCGAACGTCTCGGGCTGGGCCGGCGGCGCCAGGCTGTTGGCCACGAAGTCGCGCACGAACTGCTTGCGGTCGCCCGGCCGGCGCTGGTACTGGCTGAACGCCTTGGCCAGGAAGAGCCAGCTGTACGCGTCCTGGCCGCACTCACAGACGATGGCGAACTGGGTCGGGCGGAACTCCGCGTCACGGACACCGAGCCTGCGCAGCTCTGCCAGCACCTGATCGGCGAAGCGCTCACGTGGTGATCGGGCCGGTCGGGTCAGCCGCTCGAGGATGCCCACCGACCAGACATTAGCCTCACGCGAGCTCGGACGCGATGGCCTCCGTGGCAATAACGAGTTTTTCGTAGCACAGGCTGAGCGGACTGTGTACGTACGGCCCATAGGGTGGTATCGGTCGGTAACCGGCTGATTCGTACAAACGGATCGCTTCCGGCTGTCGGGTACCCGTCTCCAGCCGGATCAGCGGGTAGTGCGAGCCGACCGCGAGGTCCTCCAGCGCGGCGAGGACCCGCCGGGCGATGCCGGCGCCGCGGTGCGCGGGGCGCACGTACATCCGCTTGAGTTCGACGGTCTGGTCGTCCAGCGGCTGGATCGCGCCGCACCCGGCGCCGACGCCGTCGACGGTGGCGACCACGAACCGGGCCGCCGGGTTGACCGGGAAACGGCGCGCGTCGGGCCCGCCGTAACGGTGGGCCATCTCGTCGGCGGCCGCCGCGAGCAGGTCCACGACGGCCGGGTCACCCGCGCTGCGACGGGTCACCCGCACCTCGCGGTCGGCGTCGTCGAAGCGCTTCTCGAAGCAGCGGCTGCTTTCGTACCGCACGTAGACGCCGAACCGCGGGATCGGCCGGTACCCCGCGGCGAGGAACAGGGCGATGGCGTCGGACGAGGTCACCCCGGTCTCCAGCCGCAGCACGCGGTGCCCCCGCGAGGCGGCGAAGTCCTCCAGCGCGGCGAGCATCCGCCGGGCCAGTCCGCGGCCCCGGTAGGCCGGACGCACGTAGAGCCGGGTGATCTCTGCGACGTCCATGTCGGCGGCGAGCAGCGCGCCACAGGCGACCGCGTCACCACCCATGACCGCAACGAGGTACCTCGCCGCCGGGTTGACCGCGTAGACGTGGCCGTCGCGGCCGCCGTCCCGCGCCCGCAGTTCGACCTGCTGATCGACCACAAGCGCGATCACTTCCGAGTCGTCCGATGGACGTTGCTCGATCAACATGGGAAGACGGTACGCAACCCGGATTTCCCGGATGTTTCACCTGACCAGCGAATTTCGTTGCGCCGCGGGTCAAAATTCGTCGGGGTCTTCCTTGTCGGAGGATGAAAGTTCCAGCGTCTCGTACGGCTGGCGGCGGGCACCCCGCATGGCCTTGCGCTCCGAGGCCCGCACCCGCTTGCTGGGCTCCTCGATGCGGTGGTCGGTGCCCCGGTTGCCCGGCACGTAATCGTCGGCGGTGTACGAGTTCGGCTGCCAATCGAATTCACGGACGCCAATACGAACCGGCGATCCGGAGACCGCGCCGGCCTTCTTGAGCGCATCCTCGACACCGAGCCGGGCGAGCCGGTCGGCAAGATAGCCGACGGCCTCGTCGTTGTCGAAGTTGGTCTGGCGCACCCACCGCTCGGGCGCGCCGCCGCTGACCACGAAGACGCCCTCGGCGTCCTGGGTGATCGTGAAGCCGCTGTCGTCGACGGCGACCGGCCGGATCACGATGCGGGTGCGCTCCGGCGGCGGGGCCAGCTTGCGCTGCTCCAGCACCAGCTCGGACATGGCGAACACGAGCTCGCGAAGCCCTTCGTGGGTGACCGCGCTCACCGGGTACACCCGATAGCCGCGCTCCTCGAGCTCCTCGCGCATGATGTCGGCGAGGTCGCGGCCGTCCGGCACGTCGATCTTGTTGAGCGCAACGAGCCGCGGCCGGTCCTCCAGCCCGCCGTAGGCGGCCAGCTCCGCCTCGATCGCGTCGATGTCGGAGACCGGATCACGCTCGGTCTCCAGCGCGGCCGTGTCGACCACGTGGACCAGCACCGCGGTGCGCTCGATGTGCCGCAGGAACTCCAGGCCCAGGCCCTTGCCGGTGGCCGCGCCCGGGATGAGGCCGGGCACGTCGGCGACGGTGAACGTGTTGTCGCCCGCCTGCACGACGCCGAGGTTGGGCACCAGCGTGGTGAACGGGTAGTCGGCGATCTTCGGCCGGGCCGCCGAGATGACCGAGATCAGCGACGACTTGCCGGCCGACGGGAAGCCGACCAGGCCGACGTCGGCAACGCTCTTGAGCTCCAGGACGACGTTGGTCTCCTCGCCGGGCTCACCGAGCTCGGCGAAGCCGGGCGCCTTGCGGCGGGTATTGGCCAGCGCCGCGTTGCCCCGGCCGCCGCGTCCGCCGCGGGCCAGCTCGAACTCGGTGCCCTCGCCGATCAGGTCCGCGAGGACCTCGCCGTCCATGCTGAGCACCACGGTGCCGTCCGGCACCCGCAGGACCAGCGTCTGGCCGTTGGCGCCGTCGCGGTCGTTGCCCGCGCCGCCGGCGCCGTTGCCGCCCTTCTGGTGCGGGTGGAAATGGAAGTCCAGCAGCGTGTGCACGCCGGGGTCGACGACCAGCTTGACGCTGCCGCCGTGGCCGCCGTCGCCGCCGTCGGGCCCGCCGAACGGCTTGAACTTCTCGCGATGGATGGACACGCAGCCGTGGCCACCGTCGCCGGCCTTCACGTGCAGCACGGCCCGGTCAACGAACGTGGTCACGACTTGATCCCCTCACTCACCAACACGAACGGCGGGCTGGGAGCGTATATGCCCCCGGCCCGCCGTCCGGAAAAGAAACTTCAGCCTGCGGCTGGGGTGATGCTGACCGTCTTGCGGCCACGCTTGGTGCCGAACAGCACGTGGCCCGCGGCGAGCGCGAACAGCGTGTCGTCGCCACCGCGACCCACCAGGTCACCCGGGTGGAACTTGGTGCCGCGCTGCCGGATGATGATCTCGCCGGCGTTGACCAGCTGGCCGCCGAACCGCTTCACGCCGAGCCGCTGGGCAGCGGAGTCGCGCCCGTTCCGCGAGCTGGACGCACCTTTTTTATGTGCCATCGCGCTGCCCCTACTTCCCGGTGGAGATGCCGGTGACCTTCACCTGGGTCAGCGGCTGGCGGTGACCCTGGCGCTTGTGGTAGCCGGTCTTGTTCTTGAACTTGTGGATCCGGATCTTCGGACCCTTGGTGTGCGCGACGACCTCAGCGGTCACCGCGGCGCTGGCAAGCTTCGCCGCGTCGGTGATGAGATCTTCGCCGTCGACAAGCAGCACCGCCGCGAGCGACAGGGAGTCGCCAGGCTGGCCCGCGAGCTTCTCGACCTCGATCACATCGCCCTCGGCGACCTTGTACTGCTTGCCGCCGGTCTTGACGATCGCGTACATCGGACGCGGACTCCTGTCGTAGCTACTGGCGGTTGGTCATCTGCTGCCGTGAAGAGCACACAAAGACCCGGCGCACGAAGGTGCGCCTTGAAAAGGGTACGCCATCGGTGGCGCACCCCCCAAATCAGGGGCGGGTCCGCCTGCGCAGACCACCCCGGCGGGTCCGGCGGCGGGCACCGTTGCCGGCCGCCTCGTCCTCGTCCTCGTCGATGTTGTCAGGGTCGTCCTCGGAGGCGATCGGCGTGAACTCCGCCTCCTCCTCGACGTCCTCGACCGTGTGCGGCACGTCGACGGTGTCGGTCTCGACCTCGGTGGAGGTGGTCTCCTCCTCGGCCACCGCCGCACCGCCGCGGCGCCCGCGCCGGCGGCCGCTGCGGGCCGGCTGCACGTCGGACTCGTCCACACCGCTGGTGACGGTGGCCGCGGCCACCTTCGCCGCCGGGCTGTGCCCGTTGGTGCCGGCGTTCCCACCGCCGCCACCGCCGCTGCCACGCTTCTCCGGGATCGGCTCGGTGTGGATGATCAGGCCGCGACCCTTGCACACCTCGCAGGTCTCGCTGAAGGCCTCCAGCAGGCCCTGGCCGACCCGCTTGCGGGTCATCTGGACCAGGCCCAGCGAGGTGATCTCGGTGACCTGGTGCTTGGTCCGGTCCCGGCCCAGGCACTCGGTCAGCCGGCGCAGCACCAGGTCGCGGTTGGACTCCAGGACCATGTCGATGAAGTCGATGACGATGATGCCGCCCAGGTCGCGCAGGCGCAGCTGGTGGACGATCTCCTCGGCCGCCTCGAGGTTGTTGCGGGTGACCGTCTCCTCGAGGTTGCCGCCGGCACCGGTGTACTTGCCGGTGTTGACGTCGATGACGGTCATCGCCTCGGTGCGGTCGATGACGAGGCTGCCGCCGGAGGGCAGGAACACCCGCCGGTCGAGGGCCTTGATCAGCTGCTCGTCGATGCGCAGGTCGGCGAAGGCGTCGTTGACGCCGGTGTACCGGCGCACGCGGTCGACCAGGTCCGGCGACACGTGCGAGAGGTAGGGCTCCACCGACTCGTAGGCGTCGTTGCCCTGGATGACCAGCTCGCGGAAGTCCTCGTTGAACAGGTCACGCACGACCCGCACGACCAGCTCGGGCTCCTCGTAGAGCAGGGCCGGCGCGCTGCTGCTGCCGGACTTCTCCTGGATCGCCTCCCACTGCGCCTGCAGCCGCTTCACGTCGCGGGCCAGGTCGTCCTCGCTCGCGCCCTCGGCCGCGGTGCGCACGATCACGCCGGCGCCGTCGGGCACCAGGTTCTTCAGCACGTCGCGCAGGCGCTTGCGCTCGATGTCGGACAGCTTGCGGCTGATGCCGGAGGCGTTGCCGTGCGGCACGTACACCAGGTGCCGGCCGGACAGCGCGATGTGGCTGGTCAGCCGGGCGCCCTTGGTGCCGATCGGGTCCTTGGTCACCTGCACCAGCACCGAGTCGCCGGACTTCAGGGCCTGCTCGATGGAGCGGGTGCGGCCCTCCAGCCCGGTCGCGTCCCAGTTGACCTCGCCGGCGTAGAGCACCGCGTTGCGCCCCCGGCCGATGTCGACGAAGGCCGCCTCCATGCTGGGCAGCACGTTCTGCACGCGGCCCAGGTACACGTTGCCGACCATCGAGCTGGACGAGGCCCGGGTGACGTAGTGCTCGACGAGCACCTTGTCCTCCAGGACCGCGATCTGGGTGCGGTCGTTCTTCTGGCGGATCACCATCGTGCGGTCGACCGCCTCGCGGCGGGCCAGGAACTCCGACTCCGACAGGATCGGCGGGCGGGTGCGGCGCTGCTCACGGCCGTCGCGGCGGCGCTGGCGCTTGGCCTCCAGGCGGGTCGAGCCGGAGATGCCCTGCACCTCGTCGCGGTCGCGCTCACGGGCGGCCGGGCGCGGCTCGCGGATCTTCACCACGACGTGCGGGTCGTCGGCCGGCTCGGTGTCCGCGGAGCCCTTGCGCCGGCGGCGGCGCCGGCGGCGGGTCAGGCCCTCGCCGTCCTCGTCGCCGTCGTCGGCCGCCTCGGCGTCCTCGTCGGCCGCGGCCTCCTCGCCCTCGCCGTCGGTCTCGGCCTCGCCGTCGATGTCGTCGGCGTCCTCGCCGAGCGTGCCACGGCCACGGCCACGGCCACGGCGGCCACGCCGCCGGCGGCGGCGGGTGCCGGGCTCGAACTCGTCGTCGTCCTCGTCCTCGTCGGTCTCGGCGTCGACCTCGTCGGTCTCGACCGGCGCGTCGGAGCGGACCACGTCGGCGGCCGGCGCGTCCTCGGCCGCGCGGCGACCCCTGCGACGGCGGCTGCGGCCGACCGGCTCCTCGGCGAGCTCGTCGCCCAGGTCGTCGGCGTAGTCGGAGGTCAGGGCGGGGGCCGGCGGGGCGAACGGGTCGATCCCGGACGCCGACGCGGGCACGGCGGTGGCGGCCGGGCGGACCGGCGGCTCGACCTCCTCGCTCGGCGGCATGAACAGCACCTGGATCGGCGCGGCCCGGCGCCCCCGGCGGGCAGGCGGCTCCGCGACCGGCTCCTCGACCTCCTCGACGGGCGCGACCGGCTCCTCGGCGACGACCGCGGCCTCCTCGGCCTCCTCGGCCTCCTCGAGGACCTCCGCGACCGGCTCCTCGGCGGGAGCGACCGCCTCCGGCAGCGGCTCGGGCTCTGGCTCCGGCGCGGCCTTGGTGGCCCGGCGGCGGGTGCGGGTGGCCTTGACCGGCGCGGCGGCGGGCTCCTCGGTCTCCAGCGGCAGCGCCTGCTGCCCGGACTCGCCCAATTCGCCGGTTTCGTCGCTCGGTGCCGCCTTCACCGCTCTGCGGCGGGTCCGCCGGACGGGCGCCGCCTCCTCGACCGGCGCGGCGTCCGCCCCGGAGGCCGGCCCGGCATCCGCAGCGGAAGCCGGCGCGAGGTCCGCACCGGGGGCCGCCGCAGCGGGCGCGGCCTCCGCGGCGGAAGCCAGGTCAGGGGCGGCGTCCTGCGGCTCGGCCGGCGCGGCGGTCGCCTTGGTGGCGCGGCGCCGCGTGCGGCGCGCGGGGGTGGTGGTCTCTTCGGTGGTAGCGGCGTCTGCCACCGGCTCGTCGCCGGTTGCCTCGCCGCTTGCCGACTCGTTGTCGAACATGCGGACGTTCTCCAGTTCTGGCGCTCCCGGGCGCGTCCAAACGCAGCCACACGGGGGCACCTATATGTTGTGCCGGCGGAGGTATCCGCTCACACGGACGATCCGCCGAAAGTCTGCCAACTTCGCCGACTACACCAGTGACGAAGCCCCGACGACGACCGCCGGCCGATCCGCATCGAGCGGATCGACGAACTCTCCCTGCGCGGTCAGCACGCCCTGAGCCAGTCGGGTCGCACGAGGCGGGACCGGAGGCTCCAGGTCGGCTACCACACGCAGACCGGACAGCACGTCGTCGGGTCGCACGGTCGGGGTTCCCTGCCGCACGACAAGGTCGAGTATCGCACACGGTGCGTCGGTGACCTCGGAAGGTGTGTCACCGGGGGTCGCAGCGACCTCGGCGACGGCCAGCCGGACGACGGCCGCGCGGGTGTCGAAGACCCGCTTGCCCTGTTTGGTGAGCCGCTCCACGAGCACCTCAGGGGCGTCCAGGAAGGCCCGGACCGCCGCCTGCGCGCCGTCCGGCGCGATGCCGGGCAGCTCGATGCGCCAGGACGACGCGTCGATGCGGTCGGCGAGGCTGCCCCCGCCGTTGAGCGGGGACTGTACGGCCTCGATCACGTCGAGGCCGGGTGACAGCGCCGCGTCGAGGGCGGCGCGCAGCTCGCCGGGGTCCACCACTGCCCGCAGGCCGATCTCCAGGTACTCGGCCTCGCTGGCCACGCCGGTCGGCGCCGCCGAGGCGTAGGAGACCTTCGGGTGCGGGGTGAAGCCCTGCGAGTAGGCGATCGGCACGTTGGCGCGCAGCAGCGCCCGCTCGAAGGCGCGAGCGAAGTCACGGTGTGAGGTGAACCGCATCGGGCCGCGCTTGGCGTAGCGCAGCCGGATCCGCTGCACGACCGGGTCCTGGCCACCCTCCGGCTGCCGCTTAGCCATGCTGGTGCACCTTGGGTGTGCGCAGCCCCACGCCGACCGGGGTCAGCGGCAGCAGCTGCTTGCCGGTGGGGCCGATCTGGATCTCGGTGTCCTGGCTCGGGCACACACCGCAGTCGAAGCACGGCGTCCAGCGGCAGTCGTCCTGCTCGAACCCGGTGAGCGAGTCCTGCCAGTCCTGCCAGAGCCAGTCCTTGTCCAGGCCGGAGTCGAGGTGGTCCCACGGCAGGACCTCGTTCTGGTCGCGCTCGCGGGTGGTGAACCAGTCCAGGTCCACGCCGTAGCCCGGCAGCACCGCCGCAGCGGCGTCGACCCAGCGCTGGTAGGAGAAGTGCTCCGACCAGCCGTCGAAGCGGCCACCGTCCTGCCAGACCCGCCGGATGACCGCGCCGACCCGCCGGTCACCCCGGCTGAGCAGGCCCTCGATCAGCGAGGGCTGGCCGTCGTGGTAGCGGTAGCCGATCGCCTTGCCGAGGCTGCGGTCGCTGTTGATCGCCTGCTTCAGCGCCCGCAGCCGGTGGTCGATGACCTCCGGGGTCTCCATCTTCGCCCACTGGAACGGGGTGTGCGGCTTCGGCACGAACCCGCCGATCGACACCGTGCAGCGGATGTCGCGCGAGCCGGTGGCCTCCCGGCCGGCCCGGATGACCTCGTGCGCCAGATTGGCGATCTGCAGCACGTCGTCGTCGGTCTCGGTCGGCAGGCCGCACATGAAGTACAGCTTCACCTGCCGCCAGCCGTTGCTGTACGCCGTGACGACCGTGCGGATCAGGTCCTCCTCGGTGACCATCTTGTTGATCACCTTGCGGATCCGCTCCGAGCCGCCCTCCGGCGCGAACGTCAGGCCGGTGCGGCGGCCGTTGCGGGCCAACTCCTGGGCGAGGGTCACGTTGAACGCGTCGACCCGCGTCGAGGGCAGCGACAGCGAGACGTTGGTGCCCTCGTACTGCTGGGCGAGGCCCGAGCACATGTCACCGATCTCCGAGTGGTCCGCGGAGGACAGCGACAGCAGCCCGACCTCGTGGAAGCCGGAGAACTCGAGCCCCTCCTGCACCATCTGCCCCACCGTGGTGATGGACCGCTCCCGCACCGGGCGGGTGATCATGCCCGCCTGGCAGAAGCGGCAGCCACGGGTGCAGCCGCGGAAGATCTCCACCGCGTAGCGCTCATGCACCGTCTCGGCGAGCGGCACCAGGGGCCGCTTCGGGTACGGCCACGCGTCCAGGTCCATCGTGGTGCGCTTGTGCACCCGGAACGGCACGTCCGCCCGGTTGGGCACGACCCGCTGGATGCGCCCGTCGGGCAGGTAGTCCACGTCGTAGAAGCGCGGCACGTAGACCGACTCGGTGCGGGCCAGGCGCAGCAGCAGCTCGTCGCGGCCGCCGGGCGAGCCCTCACCCTTCCACTGCCGCACGATGGCGGTGATCTCCAGCACCGCCTCCTCGCCGTCGCCGAGCACGGCGGCGTCGATGAAGTCGGCGATCGGCTCCGGGTTGAACGCGGCGTGCCCGCCGGCGATCACGACTGGGTGCCGCTCGTCCCGGTCGCGGGAGTCCAGCGGGATCCCGGCCAGGTCGAGCATTGTCAGCATGTTGGTGTAGCCGAGCTCGGTGGCGAAGGAGATGCCGAACAGGTCGAACGCCGTCACCGGGCGGTGCGCCTCCACGGTGAACTGCGGCACGCCCTCGGCGCGCATGAGCGCCTCCAGGTCGGGCCAGACCGCGTAGGTGCGCTCGGCGAGCACGTCGGGCTGCTCGTTGAGCACCTCGTAGAGGATCTGGACGCCCTGGTTGGGCAGGCCGACCTCATAGGCGTCGGGGTAGGACAGGGCCCACCGCACGGTGGCGGAGTCCCAGTCCTTGACGACCGCACCGAGCTCACCGCCCACGTATTGGATCGGCTTGCTGATCCGGGGCAGCAGACGCTCGAGTTGCGGGAAGACGCTCCTGACGCTCACGAGCTACCAGGGTACGCGCTCGCCCGTCACGACATCCGGTGGCGCCGCTGCGGCTCCCGCCCGGCGGGCTGGTGCGGCGCCGGGGTGGCCGGTCGCGGCGGCGGTACCCGCAGCGTGACCGGCTTGTCCGGCTCGACGGTGAACCGCTCGCCGTGGTGGCGCATCGTCATCTTCCCCGACTCGACGGTGTACGTGGCCTCCTGGTGGTTGACGACGACCCGCAGGATGCTGCCGTGGCAGGTGATCGAGAACGACAGCCGGTCGAGCCGGTCCGGCAGCCGCGGCATGAACGACAGCTCCCCGCCGTGGTCGCGCATGCCGCCGAAGCCCGCGACCAGCGCCAGCCAGGTCCCGGCGAGTGAGGCCATGTGCAACCCGTCACCGGCGTTGCGCTGCAGGTTGTACAGGTCGACGAAGGCCGCCTCGCCGAGGTAGTCGTACGCCAGCTCGGGGTGGCCGACCTCGGCGGCCATGACCGCCTGCGTGCACGCCGACAGCGACGAGTCGCGGACCGTGCGCTCGTCGTAGTAGGCGAAGTTGCGGGCCTTCTGCTCCGCGGTGAACGCGTCGCCGCGCCAGTGCATGGCCAGGATCAGGTCGGCCTGCTTGACGACCTGCTTGCGGTACAGGTCGAAGTACGGGTAGTGCAGCAGCAGCGGGTAGTGCTCCGGCGGCGTGCCGGCGAAGTCCCACTCCTGGTGGCGGGTGAACCCGGCGGACTGCTCGTGCACCCCCAGCTCGGCGTTGTGGGGCAGGTGGACCCGGGCGGCCGCGTCCCGCCACGACGCGATCTCCTCGTCGTCGACGCCGAGGGCGTGCGCGGTGTCCGGGTGCCGTTCGGCGGCTCCCGCCGCGGCCAGCATGTTCTGCTGGGCCATGAGGTTGGTGTAGATGTTGTCGTCGGCGATGGCGCTGTACTCGTCGGGCCCGGTGACGCCGTCGATGTGGAAGACGCCGTGCCGGTCGTGGTGGCCCAGCGAGCGCCACAGCCGGGCCGTCTCGACCAGCACCTCCAGGCCGAACTCGACCTCGAAGGCGGTGTCGCCGGTGGCCCACACGTACCGCTCGACGGCCGCGGCGATGTCGGCGTTGACGTGGAACCCGGCGGTGCCGGCCGGCCAGTAGGCGGAGCATTCCTGACCGCGGATCGTCCGCCACGGGAAGGCCGCCCCGGCCAGTCCCAGCTGCGCGGCCCGGTCGCGGGCCATCGGCAGCGTGCCGTGGCGCCACCGCAGCCCGTCGCGGGCCGCCTGCGGGTGCGTGTAGGTCAGCACCGGCAGCACGAAGCTCTCGGTGTCCCAGAAGACGTGCCCGTCATACCCGCGGCCGGTCAGGCCCTTCGCGGCGATCGGCCGGGCCTCGGCCCGCGCGCCGGACTGCATCAGGTGGAACAGCGCGAAGCGCACCGCCTGCTGGATCTCCGCGTCGCCGTCGAGCTCGACGTCGGCCTGCCCCCAGAAGCCGTCGAGGAAGCGCCGCTGCGCGGCGACGAGCCCGTCCCAGCCGCCGAGCCGGGCCCCGGCGATCGCGCCGTGGACCTGGTCACGGATCGCCTGGCGGGAGCGCTGGCTCGACCAGCCGTACGCGAGGTACTTGATGATCCGCAGCCGCTGGCCGGGCTGCAGCTCGCAGGCGAACGTGGTCCGCGCCCAGTCCTCCGTCGCCTCGGTGTGCGAGCGCACCGGCACCGGGGCCTCGACCTCGTGGTCCATCTCCGCGCCGAGCCGCAGCCAGCTGGCCTTCGTGCGGTGCAGCAGCTGCGCGTTGAGGTCGCGGGCCGCGTGCTCCTCCGGCTCCAGGGCGTGGCCGAGCACCGCGGCGACCCGCGGGTCCTTGCTCGGCTCCGGCGTGTCCTCGTTGGCGACCAGCTCCGACTGCACGATCACCCGGGCCGGGCCGGCGACGGGCTCCACCTCGTACAGGAACGCCGCGACCGACCGCTGCTCCAGCGACACGAGCCGGGTGGTGTGCACCTTGATCCGCTGCCCGGCCGGCGACACCCAGTCGACGTCGCGCCGCAGCGTGCCTGCCCGCAGGTCCAGGACCCGCTCGTGGCCGAGCAGGTTGCCGTACCGCACGTCGAAGGGCTCGTCGTCGACCAGCAGGCGGAACACCTTGCCGTTGGTGACGTTGAGAATGGTCTGGCCCTCCTCGGGGAAGCCGTAGCCGGCCTCCGCGTAGGGCAGCGGGCGCTCCTCGTAGAACGAGTTGAGGTAGGTGCCAGGCAGGCCGAACGGCTCGCCCTCGTCGAGGTTGCCGCGCAGCCCCATGTGCCCGTTGGACAGGGCGAACAGCGACTCGGTCTGGCCCAGGTCGTCGAGGTCGAGGCGGGTCTCGCGGATCGTCCACGGCTCGACGGGGAACTTGGCCATTCAGCCCTCCAGCAGGACGTCGAGATCCGGCACGACCACGTCGGCGCCGGCGGCGCGCAGGTCGTCGGCGTGGCCGCCGCCGATCCGGTCGACGCCGACAACACAGCCGAACCCGCCGGCCCTGCCCGCGGCGACCCCGGCGAGGGCGTCCTCGAACACGGCGGCCTGCTCCGGCGTGACGCCGAGCTCCTTGGCCGCCTCCAGGAACGTGTCGGGTGCGGGCTTGCCGCGCAGGCCGCGCTCGCGGATGGTGCCGCCGTCGACCCGGACCTCCAGCAGCGGCGCCAGTCCGGTCGACGTGATGACCTGCAGGGTGTTGGCGCTGGAGCTCACCACCGCCCGGCGCAGCCCCGCGCCGGCCACGGCGTGCAGGTAGCGCACGGATCCCGGGTACGGCTGCAGCCCCTCCTTGATGAGCGTGAGCAGCAGCTGGTTCTTGCGGTTGCCCAGGCCGTACACGGTCTGCGCGTCCGGCGGGTCGTCGGGCGCGCCCTCGGGCAGCGCGATGCCGCGGGAGGCGAGGAAGTCCCGGACCCCGGCCTCGCGCGGCTTGCCGTCGACGTAGTCGTTGTAGTCGCCGACCGGGTCGAACGGCCGCTGGCCCGCGCGTCCCTTGAGGAAGTCGTCGAACGTCCTGGTCCAGGCCCTGTTGTGGATGACCGCGGTCGGGGTGAGCACCCCGTCGAGGTCGAACAGGCAGGCGGTCACGCGTTGCGGTAGCCCCAGCACACCCCCACCGTATCCACGCCGGCAACCTTCCAAACCCGGCACCGGCGCTCTGCGGTCCGTGCACCGGGTGGCTAGCCTGCAGGTGTGACACTCCCGGATGAATCGCCGACCGAACGCCAGCCGGCCACGCCGACGTGGGTGGGTTCGGCGTCGGTGCCGCCGGGCGGGTCACGCCGGCGGCGGCAGTGGGAGGACACCCTCGACCTGCCCGCCGCGCCCCGCACCGTGCCGTTGCCGCCGGATCCGTCACCGCCACCGCCGGAGATCCGGTACGTCCCGGTTCCCCAGTACGGCCCGCCACCGCCCGGGTACCACCCGCCGCTCGGGTATCGGCCGCCGCCGCCCGGCTACGCACCGCCGCCACCGCAGTACCGCCGGCGCAAGCGACGCTGGCCGTGGGTGATGCTGCTGCTGTTCACCCTGTGCGCGGGCTGCTGCGGCGGCTCCTACGCGTGGGCCCGCCCGTACTGGGTGCAGTACCCGGCGTCGGTCCAGGTCGACGCGACGGTGCCAGGGCTCACGCGTACCAGCGACGCCAACGCGAAAAAGGCGGCCACCGATCTGCAGAAGGCGCTGACCTCGGACCACCTCGACGAGTCCGGCTTCACGGTGACCTACACCGACGCCTCGAACCGGCAGCTACGGGTCCTCGTCGCCGGCGCCACCCGCTTCATCACCAACCCCACCCGCGACCTGGAGGCGAGTATCCGCAAGCTGCCCGCCGCGCTGCAGGTCGGCACGGTGCGCGACATCGACCCGGGCCCGTTCGGCGGCGAGCAGCGCTGCGCGCCGGCCCGCTTCGACGGCCGGTCCGCGACCGTGTGCGGCTGGGCCGACCACGGCGTCATCGCCCTGGCCGTCTTCCCCGGCAAGTCGCTGGAGCAGGCGGGCACGCTGACGCACAACATCCGCGGCTCCATCGTCCGCCGCGGCTGACCCGCCGGTCTTTCAATCTGCCGCGCGGTTGGCTTTCAATCTGCCGGAGCGGCGGTGCCGTTGTGGCCGTTGGCGGCGGCGATCTGGTCGGGGCGTTTCGGGGCGTACCGGGCGACGTACTCCTGCCCGGTGAGCTGCTGGATCGCGTTCATCAGCTTCAGGGTCAGCTCGCGCAGGCCGCGGCTGTCGACCTCGCCGCCCTGCCACTGGCTCAGGTCCAGCGGCTCGCCGACGCGGACCTCGACAGTCGGGCCGAGCCGGGGCACGGACGCGCCGATCGGCTGGATCTTCTCGGTGTTCATGATGCCGATGGGGATGATCGGGGCGGGCGCGTCGAGCGCGAGCTTCGCCACACCGGGGCGGCCACGGTACAGCCGGCCGTCGGGCGAGCGGGTGCCCTCGGGGAAGATGCCCAGCACGTGCCCGGCGCGCAGGACCGGCAGCGCGGCGTCGAGGGCCATCAGGCTGGCCCGGCCGCCGGAGCGGTCGACGGGGATCTGGTTCAGGCCGTACATGACGTTGCGCATGACGGTGCCCTTGACGCCGGGGGCGACGAAGTACTCGTCCTTGGCCAGGAAGTAGACGTTGCGCGGCATGAAGGCGCCCATCAGCACCGAGTCAATGACCGACTGGTGGTTGCTGGCGAGGATCGCCGGGCCGGTGGCCGGCACGTTGTCCAGGCCGCTGATCTTCGGCCGCCACAGCAGGCGGGACATTGGGGAGATCGCGAACTTGCCGACCGCATAAAGCGCGGACAAAGGGCCTCCACCAGGCTCAACAGACGATGCCGCCCACTGTAGACGGCAAGGGTCGTCAGGTCAGCCGGAGACGTCACACCGTGGGCAACACCACCCGCCCCGGGTGGCTCAGGAGGCGACCAGCACCAGCGCGGTCACGGCGAGCCCCAGCCCGGCGAGCTGCACCGGGCGCAGCCGCTCCCGGTCGACGAGCATCGCCAGCAGGACGGTGCTCACCGGGTACAGCGAGGCGACCGGCGCGATGATGCTCAGGTCGCCGCTCTGCACCGCCACGATGTAGAGCGCGTTCGCGGTCATGTCGAGCATCCCGGCGACGAGCAGCCAGCGTAGCGGCGGGCCGGCCAGCCGCGGGGCGCCGGGAGCGCGGCGGCGCAGCAGGAGCGGCCCGCCGACGACCAGGGCGGCCAGCTGGGCACCGAGGACGGGCCACATGCCGGCCTCACCACCGGCGGCGTCACCGGCCGCGGACAGGCAGATGAAGAACAGCCCGAACGCGACACCCGCGCCGAGCGCCAGCCCGAGCAACCGCCCGGCGCCCTCGCCGGCGACGGGGCTGCTGCTGCCGGCGTCATGGCCGGGATGTTCGGCGGGCACCAGGCTGACCAGGCCGATCGCGGCGATCGCGCAGCCCGCCCCCGCGAGGGCGAGCCCGCCGGGGCGCTCGCCGAGCAGCAGCCCGGCGCCGACCGGCAGCAGCGCGGTCGTGACCGCGCTGACCGGAGCGACGATCGTCATCGCCCCGCCGGCCATCGCCCGGTAG
Source organism: Dactylosporangium sp. NPDC050688 (assembly GCF_040654515.1). NCBI lineage: Bacteria > Bacillati > Actinomycetota > Actinomycetes > Micromonosporales > Micromonosporaceae > Dactylosporangium > Dactylosporangium sp. NPDC050688. Next base: position 17,259 of record NZ_JBFAIC010000052.1, on the reverse strand, counting down.
AAGACCATCATCCCGACCACGCCGAACACCCCGGCCGCCGCGCCCCAGCCCAGCACGCCCGGGTGCACGGTGGCCGGCATCAGCACCAGATAGACCAGCAGCAGCGGCACGCTGGCCGCCTTCGACAGCACGACCACGCTCACCGCGTCGATGCGCTGGCTGGCCTTGCCGCCGGCGAAGTCCCCGACGCCCCACACCAGCCCGGACAGCGCCGCCAGCACCACCGCGATCATGTGACGCCCCTGCCGCACCCCGAACCACACCCCGGCATGCCCGGCCCTCCGCCGCGCTCCGGGCCGGTCATGAGAGCCGCTCGATGGTCACGCTGTCGGCGTCGATGAGCTCGGCGAGCATGGTAGCGGCCGGGGTGAGGTCGGTGTCGAGGCCCTCGAGCAGGAACACGGCCGACGTGGTGGCGGCGGTGATCGCGGTGCGGCGGCCCTGGCGCCAGTTCCACCGGCGGCAGGTCACGCCGAGGTCGTCGCGCCAGATCACCTCGCCCGGCTCGGGGGTCTCCACGACCGGGGCGCCCTCCTTGACGGTGTCGAAGGGCTCGTCGCCTGCGGCGCGCACCAGCCGCTCGACGCCGGCGAGGGCGGCGCGGTCCTCCCCGCCGATCGGCACGGCGAAGCGGATGCTCACGGCGTTGTACGCGTCGACGAGCCGGTCGACCACGGGCACGTCGCCACGCGCGGCCCGCTTGCGCAGCGCCTCGGCAGAGCAGGGGGTGCGCTGCGGCTTGGCGCCGAACGCCCGGTAGACGTCCCGCCACGCCTCCAGGGGCGCGGTGAGGTCGCCGGCGTCCTTGATCGCCTGGTGCAGCACGGCGCCATCGCTCGGACCGTTGCGCAGCCCGTCGGCCAGGACGGCGAGGACGGTAGCCTCATGGCCCGCGGACCGGCACAGGTCGAGCACTTCATCGGCAATGGCGAACATAGCCCATGTCGTACCACAATATTGACCGTGGAGGAAAATATTTTGACCGGCGACGTGACTCAGGTCGCCCAGGCGGCGATCGCGCGCCACGTGAAGGCGCTGCGGCAGGGGCGCCGCTGGTCCCTCGACGAGCTGGCCAGCCGGTCGGGGGTCAGCAAGGGCATGCTCGTGCAGATCGAGGGCGCCCGGACCAACCCGAGCATCGGCACACTGTGCCGGATCGCGGAGTCGTTCGGGGTGAGCATCGGCCGGCTGCTGGAGTCCGAGCCGGAGCCGGTGGTGAAGATCGTCGGCGCCGACGAGCCGCCGGTGCTGTGGCGCGGCGGGACCGGCGGCACGGGCCGGCTGCTGCGCGGCGTCAACGACCCGGCGTTCGTCGAGGTCTGGCAGTGGCGGCTGCCGCCCGGCGAGACGCACGACTCCAGCGACCACTCGTCCGGCACCCGGGAGCTGATCCACCTGCACGAGGGCTCGCTCGTGGTGACGGTCGACGGCAACGACCACACCGTCGGCCCCGGCGAGACGATCGACTTCCGGGCCGACCGCCCCCACGGCTACCGCAACGCGGCGGACGTGGAGGCGGTCCTCACGATGGTGGTCGTCATGCCCGAGGGCGAGTTCGACCGGCGCGCGCCGAACCCCGCCTAGACCTTCGTGATCCGCACGCGGACGGGCTGACCCTCGCCGACCTCGCCGGCGAAGCCGTCCGCCACCGCGCCGAGCTCGACCGCGTCGGCCAGGACCTCGCCGGCGACGAACGCGCCGTGCACGGCCAGCACGTCGGCAAGCCCCTCGGCGTCCACGGCGACCGTCACCCGGTCCGACACGTTGAGGTCCGCGTCGCGCCGGGCCTGCTGCACGACCCTGACCAGGTCGCGGGCGAGTCCCTCGGCCGCCAGCTCGGGGGTGACGGTGCTGTCCAGCACCACCACGCCCTCGCCGCCGGGCAGCGGCGCCGACTGGGTCGGGTCGGCCGCGACGAGCTTCAGGTCGTACTCGCCGTCCTGCAGGGTCACGCCGCCGGCCACGACGTCGCCGCCGGCGGAGCGCTTCCAGTCGCCGGCCTTGACCGCCTTGATCACCTGCTGGACCTCCTTGCCGAGGCGGGGGCCGAGCACGCGCGGCACCAGCGTCAGCACCGGCGTGCAGTGCGCGGCGACGTCACCGGTGAAGACGACCTCCTTGACGTTGACCTCGTCGGCGACGAGCGCGGCGAAGGGCCGCAGCGCCTCCGCCCGCGGGGTCGCCACGGTCAGCGTCGACAGCGGCAGCCGTACCCGCAGCCCCCGCGCCTTGCGCAGGGACAGCGCCGCCGAGCACACGTCCCGTACCGCGTCCATGTCGGCGACGAGTGCGTGGTCCGCGGGGAAGTCCGCCGCCGACGGCCAGTCCGTGAGGTGCACCGACCGCTCGCCGGTCAGGCCGCGGTAGATCTCCTCCACGGTCAGCGGCGCGAGCGGCGCGACGACCTGCGTGAGCGTCGACAGCACCGTGTACAGCGTGTCGAACGCGTCGCGGTCGCCGGACCAGAACCGGTCGCGGGAGCGCCGCACGTACCAGTTGGTCAGCGCGTCCAGGTAGGAGCGCACGCTCGCGCAGGCACCGGACAGGTCGTAGGCGTCCAGCTGCTGCTGCACGCCCGCGACGAGCTCGCCGGTCTTCGCCAGCACGTACCGGTCGAGCAGGTGCGTGCTGTCCGTGCGCCGCCGCGCGGTGTACCCGTCGGCGTTGGCGTACAGCGAGAAGAAGTACCAGACGTTCCACAGCGGCAGCAGCACCTGCCGGACCGCGTCGCGGATGCCGACCTCGGTGACCGGCATGTCGCCGCCGCGCAGCACCGGCGAGGACACCAGGAACCAGCGCATCGCGTCGGAGCCGTACTCGTCGAACACCCGGTACACGTCGGGGTAGTTGCGCAGGCTCTTGGACATCTTGCGGCCGTCCTCGCCGAGCAGGATGCCGTGGCTCACGCAGTTGTTGAACGCGGGGCGGTCGAACAGCGCCGTGGCCAGCACGTGCATGGTGTAGAACCAGCCGCGGGTCTGGCCGATGTACTCGACGATGAAGTCGCCCGGGTAGTGGTGCTCGAACCAGTCCCTGTTCTCGAACGGGTAGTGCACCTGGGCGAACGGCATCGACCCGGACTCGAACCAGCAGTCCAGCACCTCCGGCACGCGGCGCATGACCGACTGCCCGGTCGGGTCGTCCGGGTTGGGCCGGGTCAGGCTGTCGATCTCGGGCCGGTGCAGGTCGCCGGGGCGCACGCCGAAGTCGCGCTCGAGCTCGTCGAGCGAGCCGTACACGTCGACGCGCGGATACTGCGGGTCGTCGGACTTCCAGACCGGGATCGGCGAGCCCCAGAACCGGTTCCGGCTGATCGACCAGTCGCGGGCGTTGGCCAGCCACTTGCCGAACGAGCCCTCCTTGATGTGCTCCGGCGTCCAGGTGATCTGCTGGTTGAGCTCCACCATCCGGTCGCGGAACGTGGACACCGCCACGAACCACGACGACACCGCCTTGTAGACCAGCGGCGAGTCGCAGCGCCAGCAGTGCGGGTAGGAGTGGGTGTAGGAGTCGTGGCGCACGACGACGCCGGCCGCCTTCAGGTCGCGGATGACCGGCTTGTTGGCCTCGAAGACCTGCATCCCCTGGTACGCCGGGACGAGCGAGGTGAAGCGGGTGTGCTCGTCGACGGTGACGACGGTGGGGATGCCGACCGAGGCGCACGCGGTCTGGTCGTCCTCGCCGAAGGCGGGCGCCATGTGCACGACGCCGGTGCCGTCCTCGGTGGTGACGAAGTCGGCGCCGATGACCTGGAACGCGTTGGGCGTGTCGGCGAGGAAGTCGAACAGCGGCGTGTACCGGCGCCCGACGAGCGTGGCGCCCTTGACCGTATCCACCCTGGACGCGTTGGCCAGCTCCTTCTCGTAGGCCGCGACCCGCGACTCCGCCAGGACGTACCGGACGCCGTCCTCCTCGTAGACGGCGTAGTCGATGTCCGGGCCGACGGCCAGGGCCAGGTTGGACGGCAGCGTCCACGGGGTCGTCGTCCAGGCGAGGATCTTCTCGCCGGTCTCCAGCTGGAACGCCACGGTCAGCGCCGGGTCCTGCCGGTCGCGGTAGACGTCGTCGTCCATCCGCAGCTCGGTGTTGGACAGCGGCGTCTCGCAGCGCCAGCAGTACGCGAGCACCCGGAAACCCTCGTAGACCAGACCCTTGTCGTGCAGGGTCTTGAACGCCCACATGACGCTTTCCATGTAGTCCAGGTCGAGCGTCTTGTAGTCGTTGGTGAAGTCGACCCAGCGTGCCTGGCGGGTGACGTAGCGCTCCCACTCGTTGGTGTAGCGCAGCACCGACTCCTTGGTCGCGGCGTTGAACTTGTCGACGCCCAGCTGCAGGATCTCGGCCTTCGTGGTGATGCCGAGCTGCTTCTCCGCCTCGACCTCGGCGGGCAGGCCGTGACAGTCCCACCCGAAGCGCCGCTCGACCCGGAAGCCGCGCATCGACTTGTACCGCGGCACGACGTCCTTCGCGTAGCCGGTCAGCAGGTGACCGTAGTGCGGCAGCCCGTTGGCGAACGGCGGCCCGTCGTAGAACACGAACTCGTTGGCGCCGTCGACCCCGGCCTCGCGCTGCTCGACGGAGGCCTCGAACGTCTTGTCGGCGGCCCAGTAGTCGAGCACGCCGCGCTCGACCTCGGGCAGGTTGGGGCTGGCCGGCACGCCGTGAGCCGCATGGTGCATCGGGTAGGCCATCGGTGGTCGCACTCCTCGCGTGATGTCAGCTTCCTGAACTCCACGCGGGGACGAACCTTCGCAGGTCCGCGGTACCACCCCGCTTGCCACCTCGCGGTGGCCGCTCGTTGGCCGGCTGTCACGGGCCGGTGCCCGTCCGGTTCTACTGAGGCCGGCATGCCGGCCCGTTCTTCCGGAGGCTCGCCGGTGATGGCCGGGTCGACGCCTGTGCCTTGAGGATAGCGCGCCGGTCACCCGGGTTTCTCCCGCCGCCCGTCACCCCGCCCACCGCGGCGCGGCAGTCCGCCCGGGCGCGTTCCGGCGGGTGTCGTGGCGCGTTTCGGCGGCAGGCATAAAGAACAGTAAAGAAACCTTGACATTAAATCCGCGCTGGCGTTTGGTGACATCACCCGTCGACGCCCATCGACGCCGCCCCCACCTGGAGCCATGATGCGCCCACGCAACATCGCCCTGCTCTCGGGCACCGCCGCGGCCGCGCTGACCCTCGCCGGGGTCGCCATCGCGTTGCCCGCCTCGGCCGCCGAGCTGCTCACCAACCCAGGATTCGAGACCGGCAACGCCAACAACTGGAGCTGCGAGCCGGCCGCCGCCGTCACGTCCGGCGCCGCCCGCACCGGCACCTACAAGCTCACCGGTACCCCCGGCGGCACCACCGCGCGGTGCCAGCAGACGGTGTCGGTCCAGCCGAACACGAAGTACACCTTCTCCGGGTACGTCAACGGCTCCTACGTCTTCATCGGCGTCACCGGCGGCGTCGAGGCGAGCACCTGGACCCCCGGCACCAGCGGCTACCAGCAGCTGTCGGTCGCGTTCACCACCGGCGCGGCACAGACCTCCGCGGTCGTCTACGTCCACGGCTGGTACGGCCAGCCCGTGTACACCGCGGACGACTTCTCCCTCAACGGCCCCGGCGGCACCCCGCCGACCACGGTCGGCCCGACCACGCCGTCGGCGTCGCCGTCGCGCTCCACGTCACCGTCGGCGTCCCCGTCGGCGTCGCCCTCGAAGTCGCCGTCCACCTCGCCGTCACCGTCCACGTCGACGCCGCCGAGCCCGCTGCCGACGCACTTCCTCACCGGCTACTGGCAGGACTTCGTCAACGGCGCCGCCAAGCTGAAGCTGCGCGACGTGCCCAGCGAGTACGACCTGATCGACGTCGCGTTCGCCGAGACCGGCACGCAGCCCGGGCAGCTGACGTTCCAGGTCGACCCGCAGCTCGCCGCGGCCGTCGGCGGCTACACCGACGCCGAGTTCAAGTCCGACATCGCCACCCTGCACGCCCGCGGCAAGAAGGTCATCCTGTCCGTCGGCGGCGAAGCCGGCCGGGTCACCGTCGGTGACGCGACCGCGGCCACGAACTTCGCCAACAGCGCCTGGTCGCTGATGCAGCAGTACGGCTTCGACGGCATCGACATCGACCTGGAGAACGGTCTCAACCCGACCTACATGGCGCAGGCGCTGCGCTCGCTGCGGGCCAAGGCCGGCGCCAACCTCATCATCACGATGGCGCCGCAGACGATCGACATGCAGTCCACCGGCGGCAGCTACTTCGCCCTGGCACTGTCCATCAAGGACATCCTGACGGTGGTCTACACCCAGTACTACAACTCCGGCAGCATGCTCGGGTGCGACCAGATGGCCGCGTACTCGCAGGGCACCGTCAACTTCATGACCGCCCTGGCCTGCATCCAGCTGGAGAACGGGCTGCGCCCCGACCAGGTGGCCCTCGGCCTGCCCGCCGGGCCCGGCGCGGCCGGCGGCGGTGTGGTCGCCCCGGCCCTGGTCAACCAGGCGCTGTCGTGCCTGGCGACCGGCACCAGCTGCGGCACGTTCAAGCCGCCGCACACGTACCCGGGGATCCGCGGCGCCATGACCTGGTCGATCAACTGGGACGTCACCAACGGCAACAACTTCGCCCGGACCGTCAAGCCGCACCTGGCGACGCTGCCGTAACCCGCACCTCCGGCCGAGCTTTCTTCCCCAACACAGGGAGGGGGCGGGTGTCCCAGCACCCGTCCCCTCGCTTTTGTCTTCGGGTGATTTCCCGAAGGTGAAATTACTCCGCGAGCTCCGGGAACCACAGCGCGATCTCACGCTTCGCACTGTCGACGGAGTCGGATGCGTGCACGAGATTCTCGCGGTTGGACAGCGAGAAATCGCCGCGGATGCTGCCGGGCGCGGCCTTGCGGCCGTCGGTCGAGCCGATCAGAGTGCGGATGACGGCGATCGCCTCGTCGCCGGAGACGACCAGCGCGACCAGGTTGCCGCCGGTCATGAAGTCCCGCAACGGCGGGTAGAAGTCCCGCTCGACGTGCTCGGCGTAGTGCTGGTCGGCGAGGGCGCGGTCCATGGCGCGCAGCCGCATCGCGTCGATCGCGAGGCCCTTGCGCTCCAGACGGCCGATGATCTCGCCGACGAGTCCCCGACGCACGGCATCAGGCTTGATCAAAACGAGCGAACGCTCCGCCACGACGTGCCTCCAAGATCGGTCCGGTACGTCCCTGAGCCTACCGAGCGTCACCGGACCCGACCCGCCAGGGTGCCGAACACTTCCGTTCCGGCGATGATCAGGCATAGCCTGATGTCAGTCGTCTGGGGAGGTCGACTTGCCGTCCAGCAATCGTGCACAGGACACCGGCAGCAGGAAACTCGTGATCGCACTGCTCATCGTGGTCGGCGGTTTCCTGGCATTCTGCGGATTGGGTTGGTCCAACGCCTTGGTGATGGCGTTGGGCATCATCGTGGCCGCCGCCGGCCCGGTGCTGATCCTTGTCCTGAACTCGCGCCACAAGGTGCGGCAATACGTTTACGGCACAGCGAGGGTCGCCGATATCTCGCCCCGCCCGACGACCGACGGCCGGACCGCCCGCGGCCGGCTCAAGCTGGTCGTGCGCGCCAGCGGTGTCAACGGCGCCACCGTCTCCACCGTCGACCCGGCGATCCCCCTGGACAAGTGGCCCGACCCCGGCGCCACGCTGCCCGTCCAGGTCCTCAAGGGCAACCCGCGCAAGCTCGCCATCGTGTGGGACAAGGTCCAGTCGCACCAGGACGTGCAGGCCTCGGAGCGCCGGCCCACCCGCAACACCCCGCAGTACTCCGTCGACGGCGACGAGCTCGCCGTCGTCGACTCCCCGACCGACGAATACGAGCGCCGGCGCGCCCAGGCCCCCGCCGACCGCGCCCCGGACGCCGGCGATCTCGACGGCGGCGGCTTCGGTACGCCCACCGCCGGCACCCACAGCGGCGGCGCCCCCGGCGGTGGTGGCGGTGCCGGTGGCGGCCCGGTGTTCGAACGGCCCGCCGAGGAGCTGCCGCCCGACAACCGGCCCACCCTCACCGACCTGCCCCCGGTCGCGGCGCCGGTCATCGGGCCGGTCCGGCTGTCCGGCCGCTCCGACCGCCTCGGACAGACCAGGCCCGCCTCCCGGCCGACCTCCCCCGCCGCGACGGGCACCGGCCTGACCGGCACGGGCCAGGCCGGCCTGAGCCCGACCGGGCCGGGGCCCTCGGCAGCGGCCGCGGCCGCGGTCGCGTTCGCCGAGCCGGGCGACCCCGCGGTGGACGACGGACCCGCCGCGGCGGCCGGGCCGGCCGAGGCGACCGGCGCCGCCACCGAGGACACCCCGCCGGTGGTGGTCCGGTTGCCGTCCAACCCGGTGCACGGCGGCGCCCGCCGGCGGCCGAGCCCCCGGCCCCGCCCCGGCACCCACGACCGCGGACCCAACCGGCCGGCGCAGGCACCACCCGCCACCGCCGCGGAGGAGACTCCCGCGGCGGTGACCCAGGCGGCCCCGGCGGCGACCGAGGAGACTCCGGCGGTGGTGACCGAGGCCGCCGCGACGTACACGATCCCGGAGGCCGGCTCGACGCTGTCCCCGCCGCCGGACCTGCCGGTGTCGGACCTGCCCGCCGCTGATCCGGACGGCGAGCCGGCAGCCGCCGTCACTTTGACCAAGCCCGCCTCGACCACCACGCCCGCCGCCTCAGCCGCCTCAGCCGCTTCAGGCGCCTCCGCCGGGACGCAGGAGGAGCCGGCGGCGGTCGAGTCCGCCGTCGAGGGTGGCGTCGAGCCGCCCGGCGACCGGCCGGCGGGCACCGCGGCCCTCGCCTCCGGGATCACCTGGTGGCCGGACCGCGAGACCGAGCAGCTGCCGACCAGGATGGCGCGGGCCGAGCAGGCGCCGGCCGCCGGGACCGGCGCGGCCGAGGACCTGTCCGAGGACCCGGCCACCGGCGCCGCCGCGGTGGTCGAGCCGCGGGCGGTCGTCCCGCCGACCCCGCTGCGGTCCGCGAACGAGGCGTCCGCCGCGCTCGCCGACGAGCCGCCCGCCACCGACGAGCCGCCGGCCGCCCTCTCCGACGAACCCGCCGGCACTGGAGCCGCCCACGCCGCCGCCGAAGCGCCGGTGGGCAACGGCACGACCTCGATCCGTCCCTGGGGTGCCGTGGACGCCGGCGGGCCGACGGGCCGCACGACGTCGGCGTGGTCCGCCAACGGCCACGTCCGCTCCCCCGTCTGGCCGAGGCCCGCCGCCGCCACCGCCGCCACGACCACCGCAGACATCGACGACGATGAGCCGGTCAGCCCCGACCCGTACGCCACCGAGCACTACGTCGGCGACGCGCCGGAGGACCAGCTGGAGGAGCAGCCGCCGTCCGAAGGCGCGGTCGGGCAGTTCCTGGCGGCCCGGCAACAGCCGCAGTCGATGCCGCTCGACGGCGTCAACGGGGTGAGCATCACGCTGATCGTGTCGGACCTGGAGCGCTCGCGGCGGTTCTACCGGGACACGCTGGGCCTCACCGAGCTCGACAGCGGCCCGGCCGCGGTGGTGCTCGCCACCGGCGACGCCCGGGTCGTGCTGCGCCGGGTCGCGGACATGCCGCCGGTGGACCGCCGGGTCGTCCACCTGAACCTCGAGGTGCCCGACGTCTACGAGGCGTACGAGCGGCTCCGCGAGCAGGGCGTCGACTTCGTCCACCGGCCGCGGGTCGTCCCGCAGGGCGAGCAGCTGGAGCTGTGCTCGGCGACGTTCCGCGACCCCGACGGGCACGCGATCGCGCTGACGAAGTGGGAGCTGCGTCGTTAGGCGTACCGGCGCAGGGTCTCCTCGGCGGTGCGGCGCATCAGGTCGCGCAGCTCCGCCGGCTCGAGGACCTCGACGTCGGGGCCGAAGCGGCCGAGGTCGACCCGGGCGTGTTCGAAGGACTCGATCGGCATGACGATCCGGACCCAGCCGTCGGCGTCGGGCGGGCCGGCGGTGTCGCGCAGCGCCCGCTCGGCGACCGGGCCGAGCATCCACCACATGCTCGCGGCGCGGGGCCCGACGAGGACGGTCGCGTCGCCGCCGCGGTACAGGGTGCGCTGCAGCCGGTCGGACCACTCGGTCCAGTAGCCGCGCAGGTCGAAGCCGGCGGGGCGCTCGAAGCGGCCGTCGAGGACGTCGACGGCGTCGATGCGGGAGATCCGGTACGCGTTGACCCGTTCCCGGCCGCGGGCGACGACGTACCAGGCGGTGCCCTTGAGGACCAGGCCGAACGGTTCGATGGTCCGCTCGACCTGGCTGCCGTCCCATTTGCGGTACGAGACCCGCAGCGGCCGCTGCTCCCACACGGCCCCGGCGACCGCGTCGAGGTGCGGCGGGGCCTCCGGGTCACGGAACCAGCCGGGCGCGTCGACGTGCACGCGTTCCTGGATGCGGGCCGCCGTGGTGCGTTGCTCCAGTGGCATCGCGGCGAGGAGCTTGAGCTGCGCCGCGTCGAGGGTGGGCCCGAGGCCGAGGTGCCCGGCGGTGGCGCCGCTGCCGGCGAGGAACAGCGCGGCCGCCTCGTCGGTGGTGAGCCCCGTCAGGGTGGTGCGGTAGCCGTCGACGAGCTGGTATCCGCCGGCCGGCCCTCTGTCGGCGTACACGGGAACACCTGACGCGGAGAGCGCCTCGATGTCGCGGTACACAGTGCGGACGGACACCTCAAGCTCGTCGGCGATCTGCTGGGCGGTGAGCCGGCCCCGGGTCTGCAGCAGCAGGAGCGTGGACAGCAGCCGGCTCGCCCGCATGCGTCAGGGTTTGTTCGCGTAGACGGCTCGGCGCACGTACAGGACGTATCCCCAGCTGAGCCCGAACACGATGCCGAGCACGACCAGCGACCAGTGCAGGACGCCACCGGCGAGCAGCGCCACCGGCACGACCAGCGCCGCCGGCCACGCCCAGTCGTAGCGCAGCAGCCCGCACAGGGCGAAGCTGAGCACGGCGAGCCCGGCGCAGAGCCAGATCGCCGCGGTCGACTGGCCCAGCTTCGCCAGGGGCAGCAGCGCCAGCAGCAGCACGAGCCCTTCGACGACGAGGGTGGCCGCCCCGACGCCGCGGACCGCGCCGCCGGGGTTCTTCAGGCCGGCGGTGCTCACGGCGTCACCTCCGCTGCGCTCCGGCGCCGCCGTGAGCCAACCCTGCGCCCATGATGAGCGGCTCCTCCGCTACGCTCCGGACCACTCATGGCGTCACCTCCGCTGCGCTCCGGCGCCACCGTGAGCCAACCCTGCGCCCATGATGAGCGGCTCCTCCGCTACGCTCCGGACCACTCATCGCTTCAGCAGCCCTCGGGCGTCGGCGACGGTCACGACCGAGCCGGTGACGAGAATGCCGATGGTGCCGGGGACCGCATTGTCGGACTCGGCGAGCGCGACCGCGGTGTCGATCGCGTCGGGCAGGTCCGGCACCACGTGGACCCGTTCGGGCCCGTACAGCTCCTCGGCGATCGCGCCGAGCTGCGCGGCGGACATGCCCCGGGGCGAGCTGTTGCGGGTGCAGACGATGCTCTCGGTGATCGGCTCGAGCAGCTCGAGCATGCCCTCGACGTCCTTGTCGGCGAGGGCGGCGACGACGGCGACGAGCCCGTTGAACGCGAACTCCTCGTTGAGCGCCCGGACGGTGGCCCGCATGCCGGCGGCGTTGTGGGCGGCGTCGACGAGGATCGGCGGCGAGTTGCGGACCCGCTCGAGCCGCCCGGGCGAGGTGGCCCCGCCGAACCCGTCGCGGACGGCCTCGGCGTTGAGCGCGCGCTCGTTGCCGGCGCCGAGGAACGACTCGACGGCGGCGAGCGCGATCGCCGCGTTCTGCGCCTGGTGCTCGCCGTGCAGCGGCAGGAAGACGCCCTCGTAGGTGCCGGACAGGCCCTGCAGGGTGAGGACCTGCCCGCCGACCGCGAGGTCGCGCTGCACGACGCCGAACTCGCGGCCTTCCCGGGCGATGGTCGCGCCGACCTCGGCGCAGCGCTCCAGGATCGGGCGCATCGCCTCGTCCGGCTGCGCCGCGCAGATCAGCGTCGACCCCTTGTGGACGATGCCGGCCTTGGCCAGCGCGATGTCCTCGATGGTGTCGCCGAGCCACTCGGTGTGGTCCAGGCCGATCGGCGTGATGACCGTCGTCTGGGCCTGCAGCACGTTGGTGGAGTCGTCCGCGCCGCCGAGACCGACCTCGACGACGGCCACGTCGACGGGCGCGTCGGCGAACGCGGCGAACGCCATCGCGGTCGTCATGTCGAAGTACGTGAGCGGCGCGTCACTGCGCGCGTCGAGGTACTCGGCGAGGGGCTGGACCTCGTCGTAGATCTCGACGAACCGCTCCTCGCTGATCGGCTCGTCCTCGATGCTGATCCGCTCCCGGATCGACTGCAGGTGCGGACTGGTGTACCGCCCGGTCCGCAGCCCGTGCGCGCGCAGCAGCGAGTCGATCATCCGGGCGGTCGACGTCTTGCCGTTGGTGCCGGTGATGTGGATCGCCGGGTACGCCCGCTGCGGGCTGCCCATGAGGTCGAGCAGCCCTTCGATCCGGCCGAGGTCGAACACCATGCGGGTGAAGCCCCGACCGTTGAGCTCCTGGTCGACCTCCGTAAACCTGCTCATGCCACCGCCTCCGCTGCGCTCCGGCGCCGGCCTGAGCCCCACCCTGAGCTACCGGTTCGCAGCCCTCCGCTGCGCTGCGGGCCGCTCATGCCGCCGCCTCCGCCGCGCTCCGGCGCCGGCCTGAGCCAACCCTGCACCCACATGGTTCGCGGCCCGAGCCGCTCCGCTGGCCGCTCACAGGGCTTCCAGCTGCCCCGTGATGCGGGCGAGGTCGGCCTCGGCGGCGGCGAGCCGCTGGCGGATCTTCTCCACGACCGCCTCGGGCGCCTTGTCGGTGAACGCCGGGTTGTCGAGCTTCGCCCGGCACTGCGCGGCCTCCTTCTCCGCGGCGGCCTTGTCCTTGCCGAGGCGGGCCCGCTCGGCGCCGACGTCGATCGTGCCGCGGGTGTCGAGCTCGACGGTGACGCCGACACCCACGCTGAGCTTCGCCGTGGCCGCGAACTCGTCGCCCGGGGTCTCCAGGCGCGCGAGGGACCGGATGAGGCCCTCGTGCGCGGCGAGCCCGGCGGCGTCGAGGCCCTCCAGCCGGGCGACGACCCGCTGGGCCGGCTTGACGCCCTGGTCGGCCCGGAACCGGCGGACCTCGGTGACGACCCGCTGCAGGTCGGCGACCTCCCGCTCGGCGGCGTCGTCGATCAGCGCCCGGTCAGCGGCCGGCCACGCGGCCCGCACCAGGGTCCGCGCGCCGGTCAGCGTGGTCCACAGCTCCTCGGTCACGAACGGGGTGATCGGGTGCAGCAGCCGCAGCAGCTGGTCCAGCACGTGGCCCAGCACCCGCTGCCGCTGCGGGGTCATCGCCGGCTTCGACAGCTCCAGGTACCAGTCGCAGACGTCGTCCCACGCGAAGTGGTACAGCGTGTCGCAGACCTTCGCCAGCTCGAACGCCTCGAACTGCTCGTCGACCTCGGCGATGACGTGCTGCAGCCGGGACAGGATCCACCGGTCGACGGTCGACAGCTCCTCGGTGGGCAGATCACCCTCGACGGTCGCGCCGTTGGACAGGCCGAACCGGGTCGCGTTCCACAGCTTGTTGCAGAAGTTGCGGGCGCCCTGCACCCATTCCTCGCTGACGGGCACGTCCGCGCCGGGGTTGGCGCCGCGGGCGAGGGTGAAGCGGGTCGCGTCGGCGCCGAACCGGTCGATCCAGTCCAGCGGGTCCACCACGTTGCCGAACGACTTCGACATCTTCTTGCCGTGCTGGTCGCGGACCATGCCGTGGAGCATGACGACGTGGAACGGCGGCCGGCCGTCCATCGCGTACAGGCCGAACATCATCATCCGGGCGACCCAGAAGAACAGGATGTCGTAGCCGGTGACCAGGACGCTGGTCGGATAGAACTTCGCCAGGTCCGGGGTCTCGTCGGGCCAGCCGAGCGTGGAGAACGGCCACAGCGCCGAGGAGAACCACGTGTCCAGGACGTCCTGGTCCTGGGTCCAGCCGTCCCCGGCGGGCGGCTGCTCGTCGGGGCCGACGCAGACGACCTCGCCCTGTGGGCCGTACCAGACCGGGATCCGGTGCCCCCACCACAGCTGGCGGGAGATGCACCAGTCGTGCATGTTGTCGACCCAGCCGAAGTAGCGCTTGGTGAGCTCCGGCGGCTCGACCCGGACCCGGCCGTCGCGCACGGCGTCGCCGGCGGCCTTGGCGAGGGGCCCGGTGCGCACGAACCACTGCAGCGACAGCCGCGGCTCGACGGTGGTGCCGCAGCGCTGGCAGTGCCCGACCGCGTGCACGTAGGGCCGCTTCTCCGCCACGATGCGCCCTTCGGCGCGCAGCGCGGCGATGATGGCCGGCCGGGCCTCGAACCGGTCGAGGCCGAGGAACGGCCCGTGCACGGTGACGACGCCGTGCTCGTCCATGATCGTGAGGCTGGGCAGGTTGTGCCGCTGGCCGATCTCGAAGTCGTTGGGGTCGTGCGCCGGGGTGACCTTGACCGCGCCGGTGCCGAACGCCGGGTCCACGTGCGGGTCGGCGACGATCGGGATGCGCCGGCCGGTGAGCGGCAGCTCGACCTCGGTGCCGACGAGGTGCTGGTACCGCTCGTCGTCGGGGTGGACGGCCACGGCGGTGTCGCCGAGCATGGTCTCGGCCCGGGTGGTGGCCACCACGATCGCGTTGTCGCCGTCGCCGTAGCGGATGGAGACGAGTTCACCGTCGTCGTCGGAGTGCTCGACCTCGATGTCCGACAGGGCGGTCAGGCACCGGGGGCACCAGTTGATGATGCGCTCGGCCCGGTAGATGAGCCCGTCGTCGAAGAGCCGCTTGAAGATGGTGAGGACGGCGCGGGACAGGCCCTCGTCCATGGTGAACCGCTCGCGGCTCCAGTCGACCGAGTCGCCGAGCCGGGTCATCTGGCCCAGGATCTTGCCGCCGGACTCGGCCTTCCACTGCCAGACCTTCTCCACGAACGCCTCGCGGCCCAGGTCGTGCCGGGACTGCTTGGACGCGGCGAGCTGCCGCTCCACGACGTTCTGGGTGGCGATGCCGGCGTGGTCCATGCCGGGCAGCCACAGCGCCTCGTAGCCCTGCATCCGCTTGCGGCGGGTGAGGGCGTCCTGGACGGTGTGGTCGAGGGCATGGCCGATGTGCAGGGAGCCGGTCACGTTCGGCGGAGGCAGCACGATGGCGAACGGGGGCTTGTCGCCGGCCGCGTCCGCCGTGAACAGACCGTCGGCGACCCATTGCTCATACCGCCGCTGTTCTACCTCTCCTGGCGCATACTGGGCCGAGAGCACCGAAGCAGTGGGGGCGGTCGGCTCGGCTGCGCCGGGCGTCCGTTGAGTCTCCGTCACATTGCGAGTCTAGAACTTCGCATGCGGGGTCTACGCTCGCCAGTGCCCCCTCACTCAGGAGACTGATCGACGGTGACTTACCCGCCCCGCCCGTCTGACGACGAACCTCGCTCGCAGCCGTTCCAGCCGCAGTCGTACGACCTGGCGCCGGAGTTCGGCACGCAGCAGACTCCGAGCGACGGGTCCTACCAGCAGCAGCCCGGGCCCTACGGCCCGCCGCAGTCGTACCCGGCCCAGCAGCAGCCGTATCAGCAGCCCGCGTACCAGGACCCGTACCAGGCGCCGGCGTACCAGCCGGCGTACCAGCAGCCGCAGCCGTTCCAGCCGCCGGTGCCCGGTCCCGCGTTCCCGCCGCCTCCTCCGCCCGCCCGCCGGGGCAAAGGGTTGAAGATCACGCTCGGGGTGCTCGGCGCGCTGTTCCTGGTCTGTGCGGTGATCTCCTGCGTGTTCCTGTACCCGGTCATCTCCGCGAGCGGCACCACCGTGACGGCGCCGGCGACGCTGCCCGGCGGTCTCAACAAGGAGACCTCCGAGCAGATGCAGACGATCGTCGACCAGATGGAGGCCGACCTGCGCACCAACGTGGGCGATGTCGACCAGGTCGCGGCGGGCATCTACAGCGACGGCGACCCGCAGAAGCCGGTCGTGCTGGTGGCGGCGACCTCGACGATCCTGTTCCCCGACGATGAGATCGAGGACGCGTTCAAGGGCTTCAACGCGACCGCCGGCGGCGGGGTCGGCGGGCAGACCAGCTACCCGGCCGGTGACCTGGGTGGCACCGTGAAGTGTGCGACCGGCAAGGAGGACGAATTGGCGATGACGTTGTGCGTCTGGGCCGACCACGGCAGCGTCGGCATCGCCGTCTTCGTCGGCCGTGAGCTCCAGGAGGCCGCGGACCTGTTCCTGCGGATCCGTCCGGCTGTCGAGAGCCGCTGATCGTCGCGTTCTGCCCGGGGTACGGGTGGGGCCGGGCCACCACGGTCCGGCCCCGCTGCATGTAGCGGCCCTTGCTACGCTGCGCCGATGGTCGATCTGCCGGGCATCTCCGACGACGCCTTCGAGGCTTCCGACGACGACGAGTCCCGTGGTGACGGGCCCGGCTCGTCCATCAACCTGAAGAAGGTCGCGATCGTCTGCGGCGCGCTCGCCGGCGTGGCGCTGCTCGGCTCCGCGGTCGTCTACGGCCCGACGGTCGTGCGGGTCACGCAGCAGAGCGACACGACCGTGTCGACGCCGCCGCAGATCGGCTCCTTCACCCTGTTCTCGACCGAGGACGCGACGCAGACCGCGGAGTACGTCCGGGATGCCGTCGTCACGCAGGTGAGCCTCGACAAGAGCGTCGGCGCCATCTACCGGGACCAGAACGGCCCGTCCGAGGTGCGCACGGTCATCCTCGTCGCCGGCACGGGCCGGATCTGGAAGCCGGAGCGTGCCCTGGACGGGGCGTTCAAGGCGGTCGCCGGCCCAGACCCGGGCGACGCCGGTGTCCGCAACGTCCACGACGTCGACGCG
This sequence comes from Dactylosporangium sp. NPDC050688, assembly GCF_040654515.1. Lineage (NCBI taxonomy): Bacteria > Bacillati > Actinomycetota > Actinomycetes > Micromonosporales > Micromonosporaceae > Dactylosporangium > Dactylosporangium sp. NPDC050688. The sequence goes on along the minus strand of NZ_JBFAIC010000052.1, from coordinate 366 downwards.
GGTGAGCTCGGTGGGTTGGCCCGGTGCGGTGAGATCGTCGACAAGGACGGCTCGATGTCGGTGTGCGGCTGGGCCGACAACGGCTCGCTGGGCGTGGCGCTGTTCCCCGGCCGGCAGATGGCGGACGCGGAGAAGGCGCTGCTGCAGCTGCGGCCGGCGGTCGAGAAGCGCTGATCCGGCGTTCGCCGGGCCTTGTTTTTCTGGAAATGCGGCCTTGTTGTTCCTGGAAACGCGAGTAGCCCCCACCGTGTGGTGGGGGCTACTGCGAAGGTTTGTCCGGCGGCGTCCTACTCTCCCACACTCTCTCGGGTGCAGTACCATCGGCGCTGGAGGGCTTAGCTTCCGGGTTCGGAATGGGACCGGGCG
>NZ_JBFAIC010000051.1:0-89122 GCF_040654515.1 Dactylosporangium sp. NPDC050688 | reverse complement strand
AACCCACGGTGGCGGCGGATGTTCTCCACCAGCCGGACGACGTGCTTCGCCACGTACGCCATGCCGACCAGGAAGACGGCGAGGATGAACAGGAACAGCCAGGTCGGGCCGAACGACGACCGGGCGGCTTCGGGCCAGGCGAGCGCCGGATCGGACGGATGCTGCACGAACCTCAGCAGGATTCCCGGCGCATCGCCGGGACCGGCGTCGGGCCAGCCGTTGCCGGACAGCAGCGCCGCGAGCTGACCGGCCAGCCAGATCACCAGCGCGAGAGCGAAGCCGACGCCGGCCACCACCGACCCGACGATGACGAGGAAACGGACTCCCGCATCGTGCCCTTCAGAGCTCACGGTCCCCACTCCTGCCGAGTCTGTCTGCCGCCCGTCAGGCAGAGCGCCGGTCCTTCACGCCAAGTTGAACCGGGACTGTACTACCCCGGCATCGTGGTTGGCGGTGGGTGCTGTCGATCTTCCACTCATTCACGAACACCGGAGACAGTTGTCTGGTGCCGTATCGACCGAGGTGCTATCTTACCGGTCGGTAGCACTGGCCGGAAGATCACCGACTCGACCGGATCCAGAAAGGCGGCAGCGCTTGAGCCGGGTTTTTCCCGCTTACCTGGTGGAGTTGGACCAGCGTGGCGGCCTTGTGGTCAACGGTGTGCCGCTGCCCCACCAGCTGTATTACGCCGTCGACGCCCACGACGAAGGCGAAGCCCAGTTGGGCTATGCGTTGCACGAGATCTCCGCCTTATCCGCCGGTCGGGACCCGGGCGATCCGCCGATGGAAGTGACGGTGCAGGACCAGCGCGCCGGCGGGCTGGGCGTCCACCGCTTCTCGTTACCGCCGCGGACGGCGCTGACGCTGGCCGATCTGCGCGTACCGGCGTCACCGGTCCCGCCGGCCTCCGATGCGCGTCGGCTCCCATCGGTGCAGGAGCAGGTGCGCGCGGCAGGTCCGCCGCCGCCGGTCGCGATGCTGGACCCGTCGCCGGCTCCCGTTGACGAGCCGGCGGCTTCCGTCGCGACGCCGGCGGCTTCCGTTGCGACGCCCGCGCAGATCGAGCCGGAGCCCGCTGCCCCAGCAGGGCCGGCGACGGCGCGAACTTCCGGACCGGGCGGTCGCGCCGGCAGACACCGAGCAGGATCGCGCGCCGGCGGCGCCCCGCCTAGGTTGCGCGATCGGGTGGCGATCACTCCACCGTCTCAGCCGGAACCGGAATGGGAGCCGGCGGTCGAGTCGGCGACGCAGGCGGCACCGGGCCCGGACCCCGGCCCGGTCCTCGAGCGGGCGATCGCGCCGGACCTGGAGCACGATCCGCTGGTGGCGTTCGTCCGGTCACTGGCCGCGCCGCCGGTTGAGGCTCCCCCGGTTGAGGCTCCCCCGGTTGTAGATCCTCCGGTCGAGGCTTCCCCGGTCGAGGCTTCCGCGGTTACGGCTTCCCCGGTTGTGGATCCTCCGGTTGTGGGTCTTCCGGTGCCGGCGTCCCCGGCCGTGCCGATGCAGTTGGCGCCCGTGCCGATGCGGAGGCCAGGCGGGCCCGTCCCCCCGATGCGGCCGCAGCTGATCGAGTTCGTGCCCAACCCGAGCTCCGCGGAGACCGCGCCGGAATCGGAGCCGCCATCCGAAGCGGTTCCGCTGCCCGAGGAGAAGACACCGGAGCCAGCAGGGCGCCGCCGCCCGAGGCGGCGCAGGCTGCTCCTCGTGGTGGTGGTCGCGCTGCTGGTCGGCTTCGGCGTCGGCCGGGCGGTGGTGGCCGCGCGTGCCACCCATCCGTACACAGCGGTATGCGTCGATCTGCGAACCCAGCAGCGGGTGCAGATCGATCGTTGCGCGCTGGCAGATCAAGGCGTGTATCGACGTTGGTACATCAAGGCGGGCAGCGGTGTTCCCGCGGTCGGCGAGGCTCCGCGCACCGGTGGCACGAGCACGCCCACCGGGCGGAAGGTGCGTATCAACGAGGCATTTCGCCCCGGCGCGGTGAATGACTGGAAGTAAACCGAGGGTCACGGGTGATGCCCCGTATCCGTGGCGTTACCGCAAGCAACGAGCGAATGGCAACGGGTGCGATTTATCCCCCTTGATGATATTGACAGCGTGGATGCCCCTCCGTCACGCTCATCCGTACCCGTACCCGTGCCCGCCACCCGGCATCGCGCCGACCGGCAGTCGGTGTGAAACGGGGGCGCGAATGTCCAGAGTCTCCTGAGAAAGGCGTCACCAGCGTGTGGTCGCGGCCTGGTCGACCCATAGAAAAAATTGCTCGATGTAAATGTACCCCCGGGCAAAGGAGAGCTCCGCGTGACCGTGCGTGAGGCAGGCGCGAAACCAGGCCAGACCTCCGTCCCGGCCAGATCGCGCACCGCCCGCCAGGCCCGCCAGGCCCGCAAGGCGAAGCGCGAGCGGGCGCGGGCGTTGTCCGAGGGACTGCGCTTCACCGGCAGTCGTCGCCGTTGGCTGTTGATGACCGGCGCGCTCGGCGTCGCCCCGATCGTTTCCCTGGTGTCACTGGTGGTCGCCCTCAACAAGCCCGGGCGCGTCGACATCGCCGACCTGGTCCGCGCCGAGATGCTCGCCGCCGGGTCGCAGTTTCCCAAGGGTGATGCGGTGATGTGGGCGGGCCAGGTAGCACGCGTGTGGGGCACCTGGGACGAGCGCGCCACGACGCAGCGCGCGGTGCTGCTGGCGCCCTACCTGTCGCAGGGTATGGACAGCCAGGCCGGCTGGAACGGCAAAGGGGTCCAGCAGGTGCTCTACGCCTCCGTCAACCCGGAGCCTGAGGTCCGCGACGCGAACCACGCGACGATCGACGCGGTCTATCAGATCCAGGACGGCACCTGGCGGTGCGTGGCGCTGCCGGTCTTCGCGTACAAGCCGAAAGACTTCGGCAGCGGTGCGCCATGGGCGTTCGCACTGGCCGGCAACCCGGTGCCCACCGCGTGCGCGCCGCGCACCGGCGCGCCGAGCCTGCCCTTCAGCCCGGCGCAGCAGGTGGACCGGGAGGGCGCCGAAGACCTGCGCACCGCGTTCCTGCCCGGCTTCTTCGCCGCGTGGGCCGCCTCCGACCAGGCCGCGCTGCGCCAGTACACGGTGTCCGGGCTACGCACCATGGGGCTCGGCGGCGCCTTCATGTCCTCGCCGCTGCCCACCATCGGCAACGTGGCGCTGCGTTCGGCGTCTGAGGACAGCGACGAGTACACCGCGACAGTCGCGGTCACGTGGAGCGTGTCCGGCTCGGCCGCCACGATCACCACGGTGTACGAGGTGCCGCTCACCAAGAGCGGTGCGCAATGGTTCGTCACCGGTGAGCCCGTGGCGCCGGTGCAGGACCCCGGCGTCGGCGGCGGCAACCCCGGCGGGACGGCCGTCGACCCGGCCACCAGCAACAGCCCTGGTATGTATCCGAACCCCTCGGGGAGTCCCGTCGTGCCGGGCACGTCGTTCCCCGGTGCCACGGTGCCGTCAGGGACCACGAACCCGTCTAGGGCCGGCGGGTGACGTGCCGCCGCCGAGTGCCATCCGTGTTGGCACCTATCTGGAGGACCACCAATGCATGACATCATCCTCGCCGCAAAAATCGAAACGCCTTTCGATGGGCTGATCGCGACGCTCATCTGGATCGGCGCCGTGGTGCTCGGCGTCTACGAGTACGGGCGGACCAAGGGCCGTGTCGGTCGTGCGGTCACGGTCACGCTGGGTGGTGGGCTGCTCGCCACGTTTCTCGTGTATCCAGAGCTGCTGACCACCACCCTGCCCGCAAAGTTCAGCGACGTCATCGTGTGGGCCGTGTCGCTGATCAAGATCCCCTGAGCCAGGTTCGCGAGAGCAGCCGCACCCGACGCGAGGAGGTGTCCCGCACCCGTGGCCGAAGAACACGACGATCTGGAGCAGCGTGGGCTGATCGCCCATTCCTACAGCAACTTCTTCAAAATCCGGAAGCGGATCCGTAAGGTGCAGGACATCTCCCTGCCGATGCGCCGTGGCCTCGGGGTCGAGCAGTTCGTGACGTTCTTCCTCGTGGTGATAGCGCTGCTGGTGTTCTACGGCACGGTGCTCGCGCCGCTGTTCGTCCTGACCGGCGTGCGCCCTGGCTGGCGGTTCTACCTGCTGTACTTCCTCGTGCCGGCGGTGCTGCTCGCCATACGGGTCGGCAAGCCGATGAAGTCGGGCAAGTCCATACCCGGATCCGTGCGGTCCTTGCTGCGCAAGGTGCTCGACGATCCGGTGCACCGGCGTGGCGTCCCGTTGCGCCACCGTCCGGCGGCCGGGTCCCGGATGCACTATCTGCGCATCTGGCAGGCCCATCCGACGCTCCGCCCGCACCTGCCGCCAGGCTCGACGTACGACACCGACCCGCCCCCGGGCGGCCAGCGGGTCGACCTCGACACCTGGCTTGAGAGTGTGGTCACCGAGCGCGCCGCAACGCTCCCACGCGTCGTCGGCACGGATGACGACGCGTGGCGTCGCCGGATGCGCGGTGCCGCCGGGCGTGTCGTGGTGCCCGGGGAGGACGACGACCCGAAGGGTGCCGACCAGTGAAGTTCTTCAAGCGCATGGCCGAGACCCGGGCCATGACCGATGTCAGCCTGCTGCTCGACAAGGAGGCGCGCGACGCGCACCGCCTTCCGATCGTCTACGGGTCCGACGACTTCTTCGTCAGCACGGACGCCGCCTGGTGCGGATACGCGATTCCGCCGAAGCCGTGGGGGTTCCTGCCGGAGAAGGACCGGCTCAACTACTACTACTCGGGTGTCTCGATCTTTGATCGCATGCTGCCCTCCGCCAAGGACAACGCCTGTCATCTGCTGGTGACCAACCGCGTCCACTCCGCGGACGAATGGCAGCGGGCGCTGCTGGAGCGCTATGCGAGGTACGCGACCCGAGCCTTCGCCGGCTACGTCGCGGACTCCCGGAACGCGATCGAGCGCAGCGAGTTCTGGGAGCAGGACGTCTACCTGTTCGTGCGGATGGGCGCACGGGGCAACCGCGGCGGGCTGATCGGCTCGTTCCGCGATGCCATGGCGTTCTTCGCCAGCGGTGCGGGCATCGACGACTCGCAGCCGGACGCCGACGAGATCGAGTTCTGGGGCGACCAGGCCACCGCACTGAACCAGGCACTGCAAACCTCGTGGCTGCGGGCCCGCCCGATCGGGCGCACCGCAGTCGAGGGCATCGTCCGGCACCTGGACACGCCGGCCCAGCCGACGCCCGACATCGCCCCGGCCGACGACTCGGAGTGGAGCATCGGCAAGTGGCGCACCGTGCTCGCCTCGTTCACCGAGGAGGTTCCGCTCGGGCAGTCGGGCAAGGACCGCTACAACTGCGTCAAGTTCACCACGCCGACCGGGACGGGCACGTCGTACGCGGCTTTCCTGGTACTCAGCTACATCCCGGACCACCTGCACTACTCACAGAACTGGACGCACCACGCCACCTCGCTCGACTTCCCGGTCGACATGAGCATCCGGTTCGAGATCATCGACCCCGAACGCGCCGAGAAGGACCTCGAGCGGCCGATCTGGGCGGCGGAGGCCCAGTTCGACGAGGACGTCGAAGCCGGGTACAAGCCGGACGAGGCCACACTCATCCAGCAGTCGGTGCTGCGTGACGTGAAGACGCGCGTACGGATGGGGCGGACGCCCTTGACGTATTGGCAGGCCACGCTGTGCGTGTCGGATGTCGACAAGGAAGTGCTCATGCGCAAGGTGGTGACGCTCATCCGGCACTACCGCGACATCCACTTCGAGCTCGTGTGCCCGCCCCTGGACCAGCGCGAGCTGTTCTACCAGTCATTGCCCGGCTCGGACCTGCTGATCGCCGACTGGTTGCAGCGCACCGACGCGTCGTACCTCGCGGCCGGGATGCCGTGGCTGACCTCCACGGTCGGCGACAACTCCGGCACCTACCAGGGCCACACGGTGCTCCTCGACGCCAACGGCACACTTCAGCCCGGCGTGCCGGTCTTCTTCGACCTGCAGAACGTCGCGGACGACGACGACCGCGCGCCGACCGAAGTGGTGACCGGCTTCCCCGGCTCCGGCAAGACGGTGAGCCGCGGGCTCAAGGTGGCCCTGGAAGACGCGCTCCGCGGCGTCACCCAGTTCATCTGGGATCCCAAGGGCGATTTCCGCCCGCTGTACGAGTACGCCAACGAAATGCATCTCGACCCGGAGAAGGTACGCCTGATCGACCTGCTCGATCCCAAGTCGTCGATCTCACTCGACGCGTTCGCCATCGCCGACGTCGACCACCACAACTTGATCGACGAACGCGAGACGCTGGCCTTGGAGGTGCTCTCCGCGCTGTGCTCCGAGTACGTGCACAATCCGGCGGGCGGTCTCACGTATGCGAACATCCTCGGCGTCGCGGTGCAGGTGGTGCTGCAGCGCGAGGCCCGCGAGCGGGTGCCGGCCACCATGCGGGGCGTGGTGGAGATCCTCACCGCGATCAGCACCAATGACTACTCCGACCCGGAACTGGCCAAGATGCCGGAGAACCGCCGGCGCGTGTGGCAGGAGCACGCCGACCTGCTCGTGCGCCACCTCAACCGGGTGGAGCGGTCGACGCTGGGCCGGCTGTTCTTCCGTGACCCCGGCGAGAGCGGAACCATGCGCATCGTCGAGGGCACGATGACGGTCTTCATCGCCATCGGGCTGCGCACGAGCGACGTGACCACGTCGGGCACCCAGCCCGCGCCGAGCCTGACCAACATCATCAGTGACGTGCTGTCCGGACTGATGGTGGACTACATCCGCAGCCTGTTGTCCAACATGCCGCACTGGGCGCCGAAGAGCGCGGTCTTCGACGAGTGGCATGTCATCAAACGCACCTCACGCGCGGAGGCCCTCGGTGACTGGTTGCGCCGGATGGGCCGGTCGCGCCGGTGCTCCGTGCGGCAGATGAGCCAGTCCGCCAAGGACGTCGACAGCGGGTCCCTGTCGGCCGCATGGTGCGGGCTGTGCGTCGACGAGGACGAGGCGCGGGCCGCCTGCCACCTGCTGGGCATCGAACCGTCCGACACCAACCTGCGCATGCTGATGAACCTCGGCAAGGGCGAGTTCCTGTTCCGTGACCCGCGCGGTCGGGTGGCGCGCGTCAAGGTCGACATCTGGTCGGACTGGCTGCTGGACAAGTTCAACACCCAGGCGGTCAGCAAGGAACGCCGCCTCGCCACGAACCCGGTCACCACCTTCAACGACAGTACCGCCACCGTTGCGTAGCCAGCGCGTTCAGAAAGGCCCACGATGATCGCTCTGCGCTCGAACCGCACTCCCACCCTGGCTGTCGCGGCCCGGGTGGCAGCCGCGGAACGCGCCGCCGCCCGGCGGCAGGCCTCTCCCGCCCGGCGCTGGCTCCGTCGCGGGATGATGTTCGTCGCGATCCTCTTCGGCATGCTGGCGTTCCTCGGCGGTGTCGGCGCCACACCGGCGCAGGCGGGCCTGGTGGATGACTTCAACAACAAAATCGCCGACCTCAGTAACTGGTGTGATCCGGAGAACATCAAGGTAGCGACCGTGTACGGCGTCGATATGAGTTTCGGGCTGAACATGCCGAAAGACGACGCTGACGCGGCCAGGTATGCCCAATTGCGCAAGACGGTCAAGCCCACGAAGATTGTCCAGAACGATAGTGCCTACAAACGGTTGCAGGCCCTCTACCCTCCCGGCGGCGACAACGATCTGGTCATCCACCCGTCGTACGAGCGGTATGGCTTCACCGCCCTGGAGTGGACGAATTACCAGAGCGGTTGCGGCATCAGTCTCGGGGCCTCTTCGATAGCGAGCGGAATTTTCGAGTTTCTGGTGAAGTGGCCCACCATGGCGACGATGGCGGGGGTGAAAATCGCCCTCGACAATGTCCTGTACGACATATTCGCCCTGTTGATCAGCCCGTGGATCGCGGCCTTCACGGCGATCTTCAAGCCGTGGGTGGCTGCGATCATCATACCCGTCGGGCTACCACTGGTGTGGGCGAAGACGCGCGGTTCAATATCGAAGACGCTGTCTGCGGCACTGTGGATCGGCTTCTGCATGGGTATCCTCCTCTGGCTCCCCAACAACACAACCAAGGTGGTGGCCACCGCCAACACCTTCGTCGCCGATTTCACCAGCAACGCCGCCTGCGAAATGATAAAGGCTGGCGTGAACAACCAGGTCGGCACGTTCAGTCCCGGCAATTGCGCCGGCGGCGGCAGCGACGGACTCAACAACGCGCTGTGGCGCGGCATACCGTACAACACCTGGATGTTCGGCGAGGTCGGCGACTTCCAGGCGCGGGCAGACCGCGCCGCCGAGGCGAACAATCAGATCGGTTGGTCGCAGGCCATCCTCAACGGCCTCTATGTCGGGAACGACCCGGCAGGCGTGCAGATTACGGCTGACGCATACGCTTGGAACAACGCCGGCTACGGCATCGGTGACGGCACCAAGACGGAACTTTGGACCGAGTTCGACCAATGGGAGAAGGTGCCGTTTCTGACCGTCGTCAAGTTCATGTGCAATGACACAGAGGAGGCCAACGATAAGAAGGGAAACGCCGACGACGAAAACAACCGGTGGATGAAGTCAACCTGCGATACGTCCGGTGGCACTTCGGAGTGGATCGACAACTTCCGCGGCGAACGCTACAACCAGCGACTGGCGGCCGCATTCACCGGTGGCATTGCCGCTTTCACGGTCTTGTTCGCGCTCGGGTTCGCCGCCCTTTTCGTGGCGTACCAGAAGATGATGTTCTTCTGGATCCTGCTGTGGGCGCCGCTGTGGCTGGTCATCGGGATGTTCCCGACTCGGCGCGACTTCGTCATCAGGTACGGCGAGCGGGCCGTCGGGGTCATCATCTACCAATGCGTCGGCGTGCTGGTGGTGCTGTTCGTCTCCAACTCGATGGCGGTCCTGCTGTACCCGACTCCCGGTTCCGGCGTGCCAGAAGTGCCGTGGGCGCTCAAACCGTTCGCCGCAATCATCTACTTCTGGACGATGATCACGCTGTACTTCCCGGCGCGAAAGATCGGCAAGGCCGTCACGAGGAACGATACCGAGATCGTCAACAAGTCGGTCGACGCGCCCAAGACCGCGGCGAAGTGGACGGCCAAGGCGGCGGTGGTCGCCACGGCCGCCGTGGCCACCGGCGGCACCAGCCTCGGCGCCGCAGCCATCAAAGGCGGCACCGCGGGCAAACTGGCGACGGGCCTGGCCGAGCATGGCGGGAAGGTCGGAGGGCTTCTTGGCAAGGGCATACAGTTTGCTGATTTTGCTCACAAGACCCGTGACATCTTCAAGGGGGACGGGTACGACCCAGCTTCCACCACCGGAAAGGGGCGCATCGCCGCGCTGGCGAAGACGTTTGCCGACCACTACAAAACGACTCGCAGGCACCACCCACTCGATCCGGCCAACCCGAGCAACAAGGACGTCGATCCGAACCTGCTGTACGCAGGGATGCTGCGGACAGCCAAGGAACAGGCCTTCAACTTCCTCAACTCGCCGCAATTCACCGACGGCACCGAAATCAAGGCCAAGGTGGACCTGGCGTCCGCCGACATCATGAGGCGCCTCCTGCATGATCCTAATAACCCCCACAGGACGCTGACCAAGCAAGATGTCGCAGCGCTGCTGCAGCAGAATCCCCGAGTTCTGTCCGCCGAGTATCATCAGCCTGGTCAGATGGATCCACGCCACCCGGCGACGGCCGCGCTCCTGAGATTGGAATTCACTCCTGCTTCTGCGACGGAGTGGAGGGAGGTGTTTCAGGAGGCCGTAGATGCCGTGGGGACATATGGATTGCCGGACAAGATCAGTGAGCTGTATTCAGTCGGCGACACCGCGCAGGACTTCTCCGAGATTTCCCTGCTGGGTGTGATGCGGCACCGGTCCCCCCAACTCGACATGGACGAACGCCTTGCAGACCTCGCCGCGTTTACCGCTGCTGCGGCGTCCATCCCGCGGGACCACCCGGCCTTCGACGCGGTCAACGATTACCGGACGGCGCTGGCCAGCCCCATGATGAGCGATGACGTCGTGAACGGGCTGGGCAGGAGAGTATTCGACGCGCTCATGACCGAAAACCCGCAGCTGCACTTCTTCCCGCGATGAACCGGAGCCCCTTCGCCACCTACCGGGGCCGGCTGGTGCGCCGGGTCCTCATCGGCCTGAGCGCGACAGCGCTGGGTCTCATCTTTGCCGCCCGCCTGACCGGTGGCGGCGCCGCCGGAACGTCGGGAACGGACGACTGGGTCAACGTGTTCCCCGAGAACAAGGCACCCAACGTCCAGCCGTTCGCCGCCGATCCGTTCCTGGCCAATCGGCAGGCCACCCAGGACACCCTGGACCGGAACCAGTACAGCCCGGAGGACCGGGCCCGTTACGACGCCGCCGTGGCGACGGCCGTGAAGTTCGCGCAGGCATACGCGACGTACGACGCCAATCGCACCCCCCAGAGCTACGTCAACGCCCTGCCCGGGGTGTCGGCCGAGCTCCGGCCGACGCTGCTGGCCGAGGCCACCGCCCGCTGGCCGCAGTACACGCACGACAAAGCGTTGGCGGCGGCCCGGGTGAGCGGCGTGCCCCCGGCTGTGGTGCTGTTCGAGCAACTGAAAGCGGAGGTACGGGTGCAGGTGCTGCAGGACGTCACCGGTCTCAGTGGACAGCGCACCAACACACCGACCTACCGCGTCGAACTGACGTGGACGTCCAACGCGTCGGCCGGCCCCGCTCCCGGTCCGAGCGAGACTCCCGCCCAGGTCGCCAGCGAACTGGGCGGCGCCTGGTCGATCATCCGGGTCCGGGTCGAGTAACCCTAGCGAAGGGAAGGAGGTGCGGCGGTTGTCCGCCAAGAACCGACGGCCAGTGACGAAGGCCAAGCGCAGCGCACCGGCGCAACCGGCAACCCCGACCGTGACGCTGACGCCACTGCCTCCCGGGCCACGGCCAATGCGCTGGGGCGTGCAGCGGTGGGCGCGCCGCCTGTTCGGCCAGCCGATCCGCACGTTCTTCGTGGTCTTTCTCTGGCTTGGTTCGATGTTGATGTACATCGCGCTCGTGGCTCCCTATGTCGCCTACGGCTCGGCGATGTTCATGGGCGTTGGGCTGGCACTGTTCTCGGGCATCGCCGTCCATCTCTGGCCGACCCGCACCGCACCGTGGCGCACCGTGGCCTGGGCCGCGGTCGCGTCCGCGTACACCGGCGCCCAGCTGCAAATGTTGAACGTCGGGCAGCTCGCACTCACCGGTGCGATGCTGGTTGGCTTTGCGATTGTGCTGCTGCGCATCGGCAGCAACGGCCGCCGGCTGGTCGAGTTGTTCCGCACCTGGTGGTCCCTGCGATGAGCCGCCGCCGGAATCCAGGGGGGTCGCGGTGCCCGGATCGGGAATAGAGGCGAGCGTCTGGTCGGGACTGCGGAACAACTGGCGCCCCCTCGTGCTCTACTTCATCGCGCCGATCCTGCTGGTGCCTACCGTGACGGTGGTCGGCGCCTCGTTGTTCATCACGTTCGCCGCCGGCCGGGCGGTCACCAGCCCCGACAGTGCCACGATTCCGGCCGAGAAGCGGGCCGCCGCGATGCTGGAGCTCTTCGCCTGCCTGCGTGACGGCCCAGCCGTCTGCGGGCATTTCGACATCACCGTCAAGTTTCTCGACCGAATCAGCGATGGCACATTCGCCTATACGCCGTTGGCCGTCACTGATCCCGGCGAAGCCGTCAGCGGTGAGCAGCGCCGGGTCAAGCTGGACGGCCTCACCGCCGTGCAGGCGCAAGCCGTCGGCGCCGCCGTTGCCCGAGTCGCCTCGGTGCCCGCCCCAGCCAGGATGACCGTCACGCGGGCCGGTGACCAGCTCGAAACCGTGACGTTCGTCGAGGCGAGTCTGCACGGCACCGTGACTTTTACGCGCAATGCCGACACCTACCGGCTGCGCAGCATCACGTATCAGCCCGAGGGCAAGACCAGCCGGTGATCACCAGGTATTGGCCCGAGACGAACGTGAGGTGCGACACCCGGTGAAGAAGATAGTGGCGGGCGTGCTGGCGATCTTCGCCGCACTGTTGGCTGTGGTACTGGTGTGCATGGGCACGGGCATGTCCCTGATGGCGGTGCTCTTCGCGGGAGCGGTCAATTCCTCCTCTTCCCTGTTGATCATGGGAGAGACGACGGCTGGCTGCGATACCGACATCCTCGGGTCCGACCTCGCCGTCTCCGGCGCCAACGCCGGGGACGGCGAGACCTATGCCACGCTCAGCGAGGCCCAGCGCCGCAACTCGATCACCATCATCGGCGTCGCCAAGGGCTTCAACGTTCCCGTGCAGGGCTGGGTCATCGCCCTGATGACCGCCCAGCAGGAGGCCAGCCTGCTCAACAAGGCATCCAGACGCAACCCGGGCTCGCTGAACTACCCCCACGACGGCGTCGACGCCGGCGATCACGACAGTGTCGGTCTCTTCCAACAGCGCGACGCCTGGGGCCCCATGGCGGCTCGGATGGACCCGGCCATGTCGGCGGCGATGTTCTTCACCGGCGGCGAGGACGGGCAGCGCGGCCTGTTCGACGTCAAAGGCTGGCAGGCGATGGAGCCCGGGGACGCCGCGCAGGAGGTGCAGGTGTCGGCCTACCCCGACAGGTACGCGCGGTGGGAACGCCTGGCTCGCGACATCGTGGCCAATCTCGGCGCCTCGGCCCCGTCGATCAACGTCGGCGGCGTCGGCTTCATCGACGGCGACAGCAACGGCAACGGCAACGGCAACGGCAACGTCGGTGGCAACGTCGGCGGAACGCTGTGCGGCAACGGGCTCGGGCTCGACTGCCCGGAGACCAAGTTCCCGGAGGAGAAGGAAGCGCTGACGCCCGACGCGCTGCGGGTGCTCCGCTGCATACACCAGAACTTCCCCACGATCGTTGAGTTTCACGGCATCGGCGAGCGAAATGGTCCCTCCGACCACCCGTCCGGCAGAGCGATCGACGCGATGGTCCCGGGCTGGAACACCGCCGCCGGCAATCAACTTGGCTGGAAGATGGCCGAATGGCTGCGGACCAATGCGAAAGCGTTGGGCGTGAAGTACTTGATCTGGGATGTCAAGATCTGGAACATCGAACGCGACGCCGAGGGCTGGCGCGTTTTCACGAACCACAGCGGCGACCCGACCACCAAGCACCAAGATCACGTGCACATCAGTGTGTACGGCAACGCCGCGACCGGTTTCGAGGGGACCTGGACGGCGCCGCTGCGGGCCGGCTACCGAATCAGCACCCACTTCGGCGTGCGGGACGCCGCGCACACCGACCATGACCACGAAGGCGTCGACCTGGCCCCGTTCGGCCCGTATGTCAATCCGCCGCCGATCTACGCGGTTGCGGCGGGCGAGGTCATCTTCGCCGGCGCGGCCGGTGGCTTCGGCAACCTGATCAAGATTCGGCACGCCGACGGCACCGTCACGTACTACGCGCACCAGAGCAAATTCAGCGTCAAGGAGGGTGAACGCGTCACCGCCGGCAAGCAGATCGGCTACGTCGGCTCGACGGGCAACAGCACCGGCGACCACCTGCACTTCGAGGTCCACCCGAAGGGCGGGGAGCCGGTCGACCCCGAGCGGTTCATGGCCAAGCGCGGCGTGAAACTCTAGGAGTCCACGATGGACAACAGCCGCATCGCCGCCCTGCTCGGATCGGCTCGGGGGCGCACCCTGACCACCTGGCTCGCCGTGCTTGTCGCACTCGTGCTCGTCGGGGTCTACGTCTACGTCGAGCTCATCGCCGGGGACGAGAAGCCGGAGCACGCCGCCACGGCCAGCCCGGCGGCGTCGCCCCCCTCCGCCGGGCCGACTGCGCCGGCGAGCGTGTCACGCCCGGCCGATCCGAGCGAAGTGGAGGGGGAACCCGGCGACCTGCGGGACGAGGGACAGGACCCGTTCGACGACACCGCGCCGGCGGTGTCCAGCCCGCCGTCCACGACCGCGACGCCCGGCGGCACCGACCGCGGCGAACGATCCACGCCGCCGGGGCTGAGGGAGACGGCCGAGGGCTTCGGCAGGGCATTCACCAATACGCAAGGCGGCCAGCGGGCCTGGTACGAGCGGCTCGCAGCGTTCCTGAACGCGGACACGGCCGCACCGTACAAGAACGTGCCGATCGAGAACGTCCCGACCGGCGCCGTCGTCAACGTCGAGCTGCACGAGTTGGCCGCCACGGTCGGGGAGGCCCGCCTCACCTACGACACCGGGCTCGTCATCGACATCAGATTGGCGCACAACGCCGTCAAGTGGGAAGTCGTGAGCGTCGTCGACCGGGTGCTGCCCGGACGCAGCCCCGTGGCGAACTGAGCGAAACCGTGGACACGAACACCCTGGGAGCACGTGGATGAAGCACACCACCACACGGCCGGTCGGCGGCCGGGGTATTGTGGTCGTTCTGTCGGGGCTGCTCGCCGCCGGCTGCACCACCGCTCCGGCGGCCGAGAAACCGGCGCCCTCCACCCGCGTCGCGGTGTCCGGCATGCCGTCGACGTTCGCCGCCGTCGCCGACTGGTCCGTCGCGGTCCGACGCGGTTCGACCGTTGCGGCCGCGGACCCGGGGATCCTGGTGCTGCAGCCGGCCGGCGCCTGGGGCTACGCGGTCAGTGTGCTCGATCCCGGCACCGGGGTGCCGCGCTGGATGTCTGTGCCGATCCCGATCACCGCTGGTGCGCCGCAGGCCAGGTTCACCTCCGACGACGGGCACGCGTGGGTCGTGGTGGAGTCCACCGTCAACACGGCGACCACGCTGTGGGTGTTCGACGCGTACGCGGTCGGCCGCAACGTGCGGCCGGTTCAGGACCACACGTTCGAGGGTGCGGAAGGCAAGCCGCCGGTGGTCACCGTCACCGACCGGGGCGTCCTGGTGACCAGGGTCAAGGGCGGCGCAGCCTTCGTGTACCGGCCGGCCTCCGGCGTCGCGCAGGTGTTCGTCACGCCAGGTCAGGTGCCGATCCGGTCGTACGGCACCGACGTGCTGGTCACCCTCGCCGGCGGGTTCGGGCTCATCGCGGAGAAGATCGGGTGGCTGTCGAAGGATCGAGTGCCGCCGGGGGTCGCATCCCCCGCGACGGCGACGGTCGTGGCAGTCGACGGGCCCTTCGTCGTCGCGTCGTGGATCGGTACCGACCAGCGGACCACGCTCGCGCTGCACGAACTGCTCACCGGCCGGGTCCGGGCCACCAGCAGGCTCATCGCGACCGATCCGGCGATCCACCAGCCCCAGACCTTCGTGGTGGCACGCGACGGTGCCTGGGCCGTCTACGGGTCCCGCGCCTTCAATCTGAGCACCGGAGCCGAGACGGCGCTGCGGGGCGGTCCGTACACCTTCACCCAGATCCAGGACGGGGTCGCATACGGTGTCGTCGAGGCAGCCGGCAGGGCACCTTCGGCGTCACCGCCGGCGTTCCCGCCGGCCACGAAGCAGCCGGCGGTCGTCGACCTGCTGACCGGTGCGGCACTGGACGCGGGGACCCCGCGCGCGGTGCCGAGCGACTTCGACGGGCTCGGTCACGGGCTGCTGGTGGTCCGCGCCGCTCGGAGCGGCGACGACACGCTCTTTGCTGTCCCGCTCAAGCGGTGGGTGCCGTAGCACGCCGCCGAGCCCCCTGCACCCGACCCGTTCAGCCGGACACTGAGAGCGACGCGAGCGCGGCCGTGAGGTCGGCCGTCATGCGGTGATCCGCCCGATGCGCAGGACGAGCGCGTCGACGGTCTCCTCGAACGGCGGCCACGGGAAGCCGGGCACGAACTGGCGCATCATGACCGCGCCGTGCAGCGACGTCCACAGGATGGTCGCGTCGGTGAAGGGGTCGGTGCTGGCCGAGCGGCCGGCGGCGGCGCACGCGGCGAGGCCGTCGACGAGGACCTCGAACGCCTGCAGGCGGCTGCGCCAGCGGGGCGGCACGTCCTCCAGCCGCAGCGGCATCTTCAGCTCCGGGCGGCCCTCGCGGAGACGGCCGAAGAGGACCCGGTACCGGGCGGGCTCGCGCAGGGCGAAGTCGACGTACGCATGGCAGCCGGCCAGCAGCGACTCGACCGGGTCGTCGGGCCCGGCGCCGATGGTGTCGAGGATGCGCTGGCGCAGCCGCTCGAACGCGATGTCCAGCACGGTCTCGATGATGGCGTCACGGTCGGCGAAGTGGGCGTAGATCGACGGGGCGGCGATGCCGGCCTCACGGGCGACGGACCGCAGGGTGATCGCGGCCTCGTCACCCTCGCGCTCCAGGATGCGTTCGGCGGCGGCGACGATCTCGTCACGCAGGAGGCCGCCCTCGCCCCTGCGGTTGCGAGTGCGGCCTCCCGAGGTGCTCATCGGTCCATCATGCCGGTTGCGGCACGGGCACCGCCCCGGCGGGCGCGTCCTCGGCTGCGGGGACCGGCGGCACCGGGGCGGCGGGGCGGACGACCGCCACCGCGACGGCCATCAGCAGCGCGATCCCGGCGGCGACCAGCGCGCCGCGGTCCATCGCCGAGGTGAACGCGGCGTCGGCGGCGGACAGGACCCGCTGCGCGTCGGCCGGCGGCATGGCGGCCGCGGCGGCGTGCGCGGCCGGCAGGTCGGCGTCCGGCAGCACCAGGCCGGGATCGCCGCGGTACGCCGAGGAGACGACCGTGCCGAGGACCGCGATGCCGAGCACGCCGCCGAGCTCGCGGATGACGCTGTTGAGCGCGCCGGCCATGGAGCCGTACTCGGCCGGGACGGAGCCGCTGATCTGCAGGCTGGCCGGGGCCATCATCATGCCCATGCCCAGGCCGATGACCGCGGTGCCGCCCGCGATCTGCCAGAACGCGGTGTCCACGGCGGTGGTGGACAGCGACAGCAGGCCCACCACGGCGAGGGACAGGCCGAGCACCAGGGTCCAGCGCACCCCGAGCCGCTTCGACAGCAGCGCCGAGGTCGCCGAGGTGGCCGCCATGGCCACGGCGAACGGCATGGCGCCCAACCCGGCCACGAGCGGGCTGTACCCGTGCACCAGCTGCAGGTACTGCGACAGCTCGAACAGCGTGCCGAACAGCACGAAGAACACGACGGCCAGGGACAGGGCGGCGAGCAGGAAGGTCCGGTTGGCGAACAGGTCCAGGCGCACCAGCGGCGAGGAGGCCCGCAGCTGCCAGACCACGAACGCGACGGACAGCACCACCGCCGCGCCGAGCTCGGCGAGGCCCGTGGCCGCCGTCCAGCCCCGGGTGGGCGCCTGGATCACGAAGTCGACCAGCAGCGCGACCGCGGCGGTGGACAGCAGCGCGCCGGGCACGTCGAGCCGGCCGGTGCGCACGACGGGGACCGCGGGCACCAGGTAGAGCACGGCGACGAGGGCGCCGGCGACGAGCGGCACGTTGATCCAGAAGGCGCTGCTCCACGAGTAGTGCTCCAGCAGGGCCCCGCCGGTGACGGGGCCGATGAGCACGCCGATGCCGGCCGCCGCGGACCACGCCGCGAACGCCTTCGGCCGCTCCGCCGGCGGGAAGATGCGGGTGATGATCGCGAGGGTGGCCGGCATGACGAACGCGGCGCCGAGCCCCATCACCGCCCGCCACGCGATGAGCTGCTCCGGCGTGTCGGACAGCGCGGCGACCGCCGACCCGCCGCCGAAGACGAGCAGGCCGCCGATGAGGGCGCGCCGCGAGCCGAGCCGGGCACCGAGGCTGCCGGCGAGGATCAACGCCGCGGCGAAGACCAGGGTGTACGCGTCGGTGATCCACTGCAGGTCTGACGTGGTGGCGTGCAGCCCGTGCGCGAGCGACGGCAGGGCGGTGTTCAGCACGGAGTTGTCGAGGGTGACGGCGACGAGGGTGAGGCTGAGCACCGCGAGCGCGGCCCACCGGCGCGGATGGTCGGGCATGGGAACACTCCTTACGGACGTTTGTTTACGCCCGTAAGGTTAACTACGTCAGCTAACGGCTGTAAAGTTACTTGAGCGGGATCCAGGACGTGGCCGTCGTCACCTCCGCCAGGACGTCCGGGACGGGCGACACGCCGATGCCGGGGCCCTGCGGCACCGCGACGTGCCCGCCGGCCAGCACGAACGGCGGTGTGATGTCGCGCGCGTAGTACCGGTCGGAGGCGGACGTGTCGCCGGGCAGCGTGAACCCGGGCAGCGCGGCGAGGGTCACGTTCGCGGCGCGGCCCAGGCCGGTCTCCAGCATCCCGCCGGCCCACACGGCGACGCCGTTGGCGGCGCAGACGTCGTGGACCCGCCGCGCCTCCAGGTAGCCGCCGACCCGGCCGGGCTTGATGTTGACGATCGAGCAGGCGCCGAGCGCGATCGCGTCGGCGGCGGCGCGGGCGCTGACGATCGACTCGTCGAGGCAGATCGGCGTGCGGATCAGCCGGGCCAGCGCCGCGTGGCCGCGCACGTCGTCCTCGGCGAGGGGCTGCTCGATGAGCAGCAGGTCGAACGGGTCGAGCCGGGCGAGCTGCCGCGCGTCGCCGAGGGTGTACGCGGTGTTCGCGTCCACCTGCAGCAGCACCGCGTCGCCGAACCGCTCCCGGACCGCCCGGACCGGATCGACGTCCCAGCCGGGCTCGATCTTGAGCTTGATCCGCAGGTAGCCGGCGTCGAGGTAGCCGGCCACGGCGTCCAGCAGCGCCGGCACCGAGTCCATGATGCCGACGGAGACGCCCGCCGGGACCCGGTCGCGGACCGCGCCGAGGAACCCGCCGAGCGGCATGCCCGCGGCGCGCAGCACGGCGTCGAGCACCGCCGTCTCCACCGCCGCCTTCGCCATCGGGTGCCCCTTGAACGGCGCGAACGCCGCCTCGGCCGTCCACGCGTCGACACCCTCCGCCAGGCCGCCCGCCGCGGCGGCCGCGAGGGCGGGGGCCAGGAACCGGCGGATCACCTCAGCGGCGCCGTCGACGTGCTCGGAGGAGTACAGCGGCGCCCCCATCGCCACGCACTCGCCCCATCCCTCGGCGTCCGCGCCGACCGCCCGCACCAGCAGCACGTCCCGTTCCCGTTCGGTGCCGAACGAGGTGCGGAACGGCGCGACCAGCGGCATCGCGATCCGTCGCAGCTCCAGGCCTTCCAGCCGCATCTACGCCTCCTTGGTGAGCAGGTAGAACCCGTCGCGGGTGACGCCCTCGACCCGCCAGCCGGCGGCGAGGCGCCCGGCCATCGCCTCGCGCACCGCGAGCCGCCACGCGAGGGCCGCCGCCGGGTCGCGCGGGCGCAGGTCCTCCACGTCGGTGGGCACCGCCACGAGCAGCCGCGGTACGTCCACCGCGTCCGGCACCGGCACCGGGGCGCCGTCCGGGGCGCGGTCGAGGAGCTTCGCCGTACCGGCGACGTCGACGACGACCGGGGTGCCGCGGGCGGCCGCGACCGCCGCGGGCGCGTCGAGCCGCCACACGAGCAGCAGCCGGTCGCTGAGGTCGCCGCTGTTGATGCCGTCGGCCATCGCGCCGTAGAACTCCGGCAGGTAGCGCACGGCCCGGCCGCCGAGCTTGGCGAGGTTGAAGTACGCGTTGCGGCGCACCAGGGGGTCGTAGGTCCAGTGCACCTCGGGCACGCCCCGGGCGAGGCTCCAGGCCCGCTGGTGCTGCTTGAGGGCGAACCCGACACCCCGGCCGAGACCGCCGGGCTCGACCCCGGCGACGAAGGAGTGCAGGTGCGGCGCGCCGGTCCGGTCCCGGCCGAAGAAGCCGACGGCGGCCCCGGCGAGCCGCCCGCCCCGGTACGCGCCGGCGACGTAGTTGCCCGAGTGCGCGTACGTGCGCAGCAGGCCGGGCGCGGCGACCTCGGCCGGGTGGTCGGCCCGCCACACCCGCTGCAGCAGCAGCGACGTGTCCTCGTAGGCGGACGGGTGCCCGGCGCCGGCGGCCGCGGCGGTCTCGACGACCTCGACCCCGGCGTGCCGCGCGGCGGCCCGGGCGCACGCCCAGGCGTCCTCGACCAGCGACCCGCCCGCCGGACCGCCCGCCGGACCTTCTGCCGGACCTTCTGCCGGACCTTCTGCCGGACCTTCCGCCGGACCTTCCGCCGGGCCGGTGGGCGAGGGCGGGGGCGGGGGCGGTGTCACGGCTCCCGGCCGATCGCGGCGACCAGCCCCGCGACCAGGGCGGCCCGCTCCGGCATGCTCGCCAGGTCTGCCCACTCCCCCTCGGCGTGCGCGTTGCCGCCGATGACGCCGAGCCCGTCGAGGGTCGGCACGCCGATCCCGGCGGTGAGGTTGCCGTCGGAGCCGCCGCCGACCGCCTCGCCGGTCACCGGCGGCAGGCCCAGCTCCGCGGCGACCCGCTGGGCCAGGGCGAACGTCGCCGCCGTCGCCGACTCCGGCATCGCCGGGCGGGACGGGCCGAACTCGACCTGCAGCTGCGCGCCCGGCAGCACCGGCCGCAGGTCGCGCAGGGCCGCGTCGACCCGGGCCAGCTCCGCCGGGTCGAACGCGCGCACGTCGATGCTGAGCCGCGCCGCCGCGGGCACGGTGTTGCTGGTCGTGCCGGCGGTGGAGTCGGTGGGGGTCACGGTCGTGCCGGGCGGGGCGCCGAGCTGCGCGATGCGCAGCACCTGGTGGGCCAGCTCGATCCCGGCGTTGATGCCCAGGTGCGGGGCGACCCCGGCGTGCGACGCGCGGCCGGTCACGTTCAGCGCGTAGTGCGCGATGCCCTTGCGGGCGATCTTCAGCCGGCCCCCTGCGCTGCCCTCCAGGATCAGCGCGCCGGCCGCGCCGGCGGCGGTGTCCTCGATCAGCGCCTGCGAGGCGGGCGAGCCGATCTCCTCGTCGGAGTTGCACACCACGGCGACGCCGTCGAGGTCGCCGGCCTCGGCGAGGGCGGCGAGGGCGTGGAACAGCACGACGAGGCCGCCCTTCATGTCGACCACGCCGGGGCCGGTGCAGCGCGCGCCGTCGACGGTGAACGGCCACCGGGCGAGGGTGCCGACCGGCCACACCGTGTCGAAGTGCCCGACCAGCACGACCCGGGCGGGCCCGCCGCCGAAGCGCCACCGCAGCTGCGGGCGGTCGGCCACGACGACCCGCTCGGGGGCGAGGCCGGTGCACCGCCGGCCGAGCTCGGCGACGACGTCGGCGCACCTGGCCAGGGCATCGAGGTCGGACGACGGCGACTCGACGGCGACGAGCCCGGCGAGGTCCTCACGCATGACGGGCGCGGCGGCCCGGAGCTTCTCCAACGCGCTCATCGCACCAACCTATCCGGATCTTCGGTCCGGGACCTCCGCCGCGCGCGGAAGGTCGCGCCGCCGCCACCCGCCGCGCGGCGGGTGGCGGCCCCGCCTGCCGCGTGCCGGCGGTCAGGCATGGCGGTCAGGGGGTGGCGCGGCGCAGGGTGGCCCAGGACAGGGCGGCGAGCACCACGACCGCGATCGACGGCCAGCCCGCGAACATCGACAGCGCGCTCTGCCGCAGGAACCACTCGCCGGTCGCGGGCCAGCTGCCGTACTTCGTGACCAGGCCCGCGGTCAGGCCTCCGGCGAGCAGGACGGCGCAGACGGCGGCGAAGACGCCGTTGGAGTGCCAGCGGACGTACACGGTGCCCAGGGCGACGCCGGTGAGGGTCATCAGCAGCAGCGGCACGGCGTAGATGAGCAGCTGGGCGGGGACGCCCTCGCGGTCGAGGAAGCCCGCGCCGAAGAAGCGCAGCCGCATGCCCCAGCCGCCGGTGGCGTCCTCGACGGCCTGCAGGACGACGAGCAGCACCGCGTAGGCGGCGGTCTGGGCGACGGTGAACAGCCCCAGCGCGGCGGCGAACTCGCGCCGGGTGACGCTCATGCCGAGCGCGAACGGGAACTGCTGGGCGATCGCCACGGCGCCGAAGGCGAGGGCGGTGATGTAGACGCTGGCGAGCCCGCCGGTGACGGGGCGGTCGCCGATGTCGTCGCCCATGGCGCCGAAGACGAGCAGGTTGACGGCGAAGGCGATGGCGAGGATCACGAGGGGCCACACCAGCCCGTCGCGGCGGCCCGCGGCGTGCAGGCGGGCGATGGCGACGACGCGGTTCATGACACGGCCTCCCGGGTGGTGATGCGCACGACGAGCTGCTGCAGGCTGACGGGTTCGAGCTGGACGCCGGCCTCGCGGGCGTCCCCGGCGGACACGGCGCCGCGCACGGTGGCGCGGGTCAGCGGGCCGAGGTGCTCGCGGTGCAGCTCGTCGGCGTTGGCGGTGAGCCGGTCCACGGTCTGCGCCGGGCCGGTGACGGTGACGACCTGGCCGCGCAGGGTGTCGGCGGCCTCGTCCAGCACGAGCCGGCCGCGCTCGATGAGCAGCACGTGCTCGAGGAGGTCACTGACCTCGTCGATGAGGTGGGTGGACAGCACGACCGTGCGCGGGTGCTCGGCGTAGTCGGCCAGCAGCCGGTCGTAGAACAGCTGGCGGGCCACCGCGTCCAGGCCCAGGTACGGCTCGTCGAAGAACGTGATCGGGGCGCGGGACGCAAGCCCGACGGTGACGCCGAGCGCGGACAGCATGCCCCGGGACAGCTTCTTCACCGGCCGCGACGGCGGCAGCTGGAAGTCCGCGACGAGGGAGCGGGCGAACGCCTCGTCCCACGCGGGGAACAGCAGCCGCCCGGCGAGCAGCACGTGCCGGACCTTGTACGTCTCCGGGTAGCGCTGGCTCTCCTTGATGAAGCTCACCTGCCGCAGGACCCGCTCGTTCTCGACCGGGTCGGCGCCCAGGACGCGCACGGTGCCGGCGGTGGCGAACTGCTGGCCGGTGAGCAGCTGCATGAGCGTGGTCTTGCCGGCGCCGTTGCGGCCGAGCAGGCCGTAGATGCCGTTGCGGCGCAGCTCGAAGCTGACACCGTCCACGGCGGCGACGGCGCCGTACCGCTTCGACAGGTCCTGCACGGACACGACGGGGGTCATCGCTGCTCCTCGTAACGGTCGATCATCGTCTTGAGCTCGGCGGGGTCGATGCCGAGCCGGGCCGCCTCCGCCAGCAGGGGCCGCAGGTACTGCTCGCCGAACCGGTCCCTGCGGCGCTGCCGGAGCCTGGCCCGGGCGCCCGGGGAGACGAACATGCCGATGCCCCGCCGCTTGTGCAGCACGCCGTCGTCGACGAGCTGGTTGACGCCCTTGGCCGCGGTGGCCGGGTTGATCCGGTGGAAGGCGGCGAGCTCGTTCGTCGACGGGACCTGGGTCTCCTCCGGCAGTGAGCCGTCGATGATCGCGGTCTCGATCTGCTCCGCGATCTGCAGGAAGATCGGCCGGCCGTCATCCATCGGCTTGGTTCGTCGGTTCATTACTCATGTAATGAACCATGCAACCCCGGCACGCGGAAGTCAACGGGTAGCGTCGAGGGGTGCAGAAGATGGCATGGCTGGCCGTGCGCGACCGGGATCCCACCGCGGCGCTCGGGCTCACGGAGCTCGGCGAGACCGACTGGCGCTCCGGCGTCGACCTGGCCTACTTCACCGACGACCGGGTGATCGTCACGCCGCCGGTCGACGGATGGGTCCTGGTCCTGGGCATGGCGCTGATGCGCGACCGCCCCGACGTCACCGGGCTGTCCGCCGCCCTGGCGACCGAGGTGCAGTTCTTCTCCTCACATCGAGGGCTGCAGGTGTACCGGTGGCAGCGCGCCCGCGACGGGGACCTGCTGCGCTCGTTCGCCGCCGCCGACGGCGAGATCGCCGAGCTCGGCGAGCCCTCGGACCTGGAGCGCTCGTTCGGCGAGCTGGTCGACGACGGCGACGTGCACCGCGTCGCGGCGCAGTGGAGCGTCGACCCGGGCACCCTCAACGTCCCGGTGCGGGTGTTCACCAGTAGGACATAAATAGAATCTTCCATACGTCGATGCCTGTGGCGCAGGCTCGACGCATGACTCGTCTGCTCGCACAGCTCACTCTCGCGCTGGTGCTGGTCGCCGGCCTGGTCGCCGGCCCGGCCGTGGTGGCACCGTCGACCGCCGACGCGGCGCACGCGTCGGTCTACTCCTCGTGCACGATCTCAGGCTGCGCCGACGCGCGCACCGCCCGCTCCGGCTGGAGCAGCCTGGGCTTCCCCACCGCCCGCAACTGGTACCGGTGGCCGTACGGCAAGTACAACTTCGCCGGCGGCCAGTTCTACAACCGGGAGGGGCAGCTGCCGGCGGGCGCGACCTACTACGAGTACGACGTCATCCCCCGCAACCAGGGCGCGGCGCGTGACGCGAAACGCATCATCGTCAACCGCGGCACGGGCGTGACGTGGTACTCCCCCGACCACTACGTGAACTTCTACCGGCTGTGAGCGGTGCGGCGCCCCGGACCCGGTCGGGTCCGGGGTGTCGTCAGCTGCCGCTGCGCCGGCCGCGGCTGCGCCACGAGAACGGGCCGGGCAGGTCGTAGCGGTGTGCCCTGGTCTTCGAGTTCCACGACCAGCGGCCGATCTTCAGCCCCCACGAGGACAGGCCCTTCGGGGTGAAGTTCAGCACGAGCGGGCCGAACCGCATCGCCTTGCGGAACAGGATCGGCACGGGTCCTCCTCGGGGGTGTGTGCCGTCCAGGATGACCCATGCGCGCCAGCGCCCGGGTTGAGGGGTCCGTCTACGTTGGACGCATGGCTCAACAGGTGAAGTACGACCGCCGCGAACAGTACGAGCAGATCGTGTCCGGGCTGCTGCCCGGCGAGACCATCATCGCTGTCTACGACGCGGTCGGCATCGGCACCGGGTTCATCGGCCTCACCGACCGCCGCGTGATCCTGCAGGACCGCTCGTTCGTCGGCAAGCGGCTCGCCCTCACGTCGATCCCCTACGCGAAGGTGACCGCGGTGTCGATCGTGAGCAACAAGTCGTGGGCCGGCAGCTTCTTCAGCAGCGGCAACATCGCCGTGCACGTCGGCACCCACACGTACGAGATCGAGGTCCGCGGGGTCGAGAAGACCCAGCACATCCACAACGTGATCCTGCACTACGCCGTGTCCCACTAAGGGACCAGCACCAGCTTCCCGGTGGTGTGGCCCTGCTCGCCCAGCCGGTGCGCCGCGGCGACCTGATCCAGCGGGAAGACGCGGTCGACGTGGACGGTGAGCCGGCCCTCCAGGACCAGCGCCGCCAGGGACTCCAGCCCGGCCCGGTCGGGCTCCGCGAGCAGGAACACGCCACCGGCGTCGATGGCCGCGGCCTCGTCGGCGCCGTTGAGGGCGATGAGCGCCCCCTGCGGCCCGAGGGTCGCCGCGAGCCGCGGGACCTGCCCGGCGACCGTGGCGACGGCCACGTCGACGTCCTTCACCGCCGCGTAGACGTCCTGCGAGCCGCCGTGGTCGTGCACCTCGTCCGCGCCGAGCGACCGTACGAAGTCGTGCTTCGGCGCGGACGCGGTGCCGATGACGTACGCGCCGCGGGCCTTCGCGATCTGCACCGCGAGGTGGCCGACGCCGCCGGCCGCGGCCGGGACCAGCACCCGCTGCCCCGGCAGGACCCCGGCGGTCTCGGCGAGGACCTGCCAGGCGGTGAGCCCGGCCAGGGCGAGCCCGCCGGCCTGCTCGTGGGTCAGGTTCGGCGGCTTGAGCGCGAAGTGCCGGGCGGGTCCGGTGACGTACTCGGCGTACGCGGCGGCCTGCGCGGGGAAGCGGGGCATGCCGAACACCTCGTCGCCTACGGCGAACCGGGTGACGCCGCTGCCGGTGGCGGCCACGACCCCGGACAGCTCCCAGCCGACGCTGAACGGCGGGGTGCCCAGGACGCCGCCACCGGTGCGGACCTTCCAGTCGACCGGGTTGACGCCGGCGGCGTGCATCTCGACGAGGATCTCGGTCGGCCCGGGCGCGGGGACGCCGACCTCGGCGACCCGCAGCACCGACGCGTCGCCGAGGACGTCCTGTGTCACACGTCGCATCACTCGGACGGTAGCACCGTCTCCGCGGACCAGGACCGCCAACGGTCGAGCTTGTCGGCGGCGACGGCGAGCTGGTCGGCGACCGGCCCGGGGCCCGTCGAGCCCGGGGTGGTGCGCGCCGCGAGGGCCCCCGGGACGGAGAACACGGTCCGCACGTCCGGGGTCAGGTGCGGGCTGACCGCCTGCAGGTCCGCGTCGGAGACCTCGTCGAGGCCGACGTCGCGGGACGCGGCGATGACGACGAGCTTGCCGGTGATCTCGTGCGCGTCGCGGAACGCCACGCCCTGCCGCACGAGCCACTCGGCGACCTCGGTGGCGAGGGTGTAGCCGACGGGTGCCTGCTCGGCGAGCCGGTCGACCCGCACCGTCATCGTGGAGATCATGCCGGCGAGCGCGGGCAGGACCAGCTCCAGGGTGTCGACGGCGTCGAAGACCGGCTCCTTGTCCTCCTGCAGGTCCCGGTCGTACGCCAGGGGCAGGCCCTTGAGCATCGCCAGGACGCCGGTCAGATGGCCGATGAGCCGGCCGGACTTGCCGCGGGCGAGCTCACCGATGTCCGGGTTCTTCTTCTGCGGCATGATCGACGACCCGGTCGCGAACGCGTCGTCGAGCTGCACCCAGCCGAACGCGGGGGTCGTCCACAGCACGACCTCCTCGCCGAGCCGCGACAGGTGCACGCCGGTGAGGGCGGCGGCGAACAGGAACTCCGCGACGAAGTCCCGGTCGGACACGGCGTCGATGGAGTTGGCCGCGGCGGAGGCGAACCCGAGCTCCTTCGCCACCTGCGTCGGGTCCAGCGGCAACGACGAGCCGGCCAGGGCGCCGGCGCCGAGCGGGCTGACCGCGGTGCGCGCGTCCCAGTCCCGCAGCCGATCCAGGTCCCGCAGCAGCGCTTGGACGTGCGCCAGCAGCTGGTGGCCGAACGCGATCGGCTGCGCCGGCTGCAGGTGCGTGAACCCGGGCGCGGGCGTGTCGACGTGCCGGGCGGCCTGCTCGACGAGCGCGTCGGCGAGCTCCACGATCCGGGCGGCGACGCCGCGGGCGTGGTCGCGCAGGTAGAGCCGCAGGTCGGTGGCGACCTGGTCGTTGCGGGACCGGCCGGCGCGCAGCTTCCCGCCGAGCGCGCCGAGCCGCTCCAGCAGGCCCCGCTCCAGCGCGGTGTGCACGTCCTCGTCGTCGACGGTCGGCCGGAACTCCCCGGTCGCGCACGCGGACTCGAGGTCGTCGAGCGCGGCCAGCATCCTGCCGAGCTCGTCGGCGTCCAGCAGGCCGGCGCGGGCCAGGACCCGTGCGTGCGCCCGCGACCCGGCCAGGTCGTAAGGCGCCAGACGCCAGTCGAACTGGACGCTCACGGAGAGCCGGGCGAGGGCTTCGGCGGGCCCGCCGGCGAACCGGCCGCCCCAGAGCCGGGTCGGGGACTCAGAAGACGAAGTTGCCACGCCACGATCCTTCCATAGTGCAAGATTGCCGCGGTGGGTCAGGCCACCGCGGCAGGTCTTGGTCACTTCGATGCGCCGTCCAGGTGCGCCCATTCGGTGAGCTTCGCCGCCAGGATCTCCCCGGCCGACGGCTGCCCGTGCGGGTCCGGGCCCTGCCGGGCGACGACCATGATGGTGTCGTCACCGGCGATGGTGCCGACGATGTCGGGCAGGCCGGTGCGGTCGATGGCGCTGGCCAGGAACTGGGCGGCGCCCGGCGGGGTGCGCAGCACGACGAGGTTGCCGGAGCAGTCGACGCCGGTCAGCAGCTCCCGCAGCAGCCGGATCAGCCGGGTCGGGGCCTCCTCGGCCGGGCGCAGGGCCCGCTCGCCGTCCTCGGGGATGAGGTACTCGCCGCGGACCTTGACGGCCCGCAGCTCCTCCAGGTCCCGCGACAGCGTCGCCTGCGTGACCTGGATCCCGTCGCCGGCGAGCAGTTCGGCGAGCTCCGTCTGGGAGCGCACCGCCGACCCGCGGATCAGCGCCGCGATCCGGTCGTGCCGCGCCGCCTTCGAGACCGGTGTGCTCACGACTGGTCCAGCAACCACGCCAGGAGCGCCTTCTGCGCGTGCAGCCGGTTCTCCGCCTCGTCCCATACCGCGCTGCGCGGGCCGTCCAGCACCTCGGAGGTGATCTCGTGACCCCGGTGCGCGGGCAGGCAGTGCAGCACGATCGCGTCGGGACCGGCGTCTTCCAGCAGCGCCGCGTTGATCTGGTACGGCCGGAACGGCGTGATCCGGTCCAGGCCGTCACCCTCCTGCCCCATCGACGTCCACGTGTCGGTGACGACGACGTCGGCGTCCTTGACCGCCTCGGCCGGGTCCCGGACCCACTCGACGCTGCCCCGGGCCCGCGCGGCGTCCAGCACCGCCGGGTCCGGTTCGAAGCCGGCCGGGCCGCTCAGCCGCACCCGCATGCCGGCGGTCACGCCCGCCAGCGCGTAGGAGTTGGCCATGTTGTTGGCGGTGTCGCCGAGGTACGTCAGCACCCGCCCCTGCGTCGAGCCGAGCCGCTCCCGGACGGTGAGCAGGTCGGCGAGGAGCTGGCACGGGTGGAAGCCGTCGGTGAGGGCGTTGACGACCGGCACGGTCGCGTGCCGGGCCAGCTCCGCGACCCGGGCGTCCACGTTGGACCGGATGACGATCGCCGACACGTACCGGGACAGGACCTTCGCCGCGTCGCCGATCTCCTCGCCGCGCCCGAAGTGGGTGCTCAGCGCGTCGATGATGACCGGGGTGCCACCGAGCTCGGCGATGCCGGCCTCGAAGGACACCCGGGTGCGCAGCGACTGCTTCTCGAAGATGACGGCGACGGCCTTCGGCCCGGCGAGGGGCTTGAAGCCGTACCGGTCGGCCTTCATCGCCGCGGCCAGGTCGAGCACCTCGGACTGTTCGTCCGGGGTCAGGTCGTCGTCCCTGAGCAGGTGCCGGGGCATCAGGCCTGCACCGCGTTCAGCGCCGGACCGAGCGCGGCGACGAACGCGTCGGCCTGCTCGTCGGTGAGGATCAGCGGCGGCGCGATGCGCAGCACGTCCGGCTGCGCCGCCTGGGCGAGGAACCCGGCGTCGCGCAGCACCGCGGCGAGGGCGCCCGCGGCGGGCCCCTTCAGCACGATCCCGAGCAGCAGGCCCGCGCCGCGGACCCCGCCGACGAGCGGGTGCTCGAGGGCCTCGACGCCGCGGCGGATGCGCTCGCCGAGCTGCTTCACCCGGTCCAGGAGGTGCTCGGACTCGATGGTGTCGAGCACCGCGAGGGCCGCGGCGCAGCAGACCGGGTTGCCGCCGAACGTCGAGGCGTGCATGCCGGGGCCGAGCAGGCCGGCGGCGTCGTCGAAGGCGATCAACGCGCCGAGCGGCAGCCCGCCGCCGAGCCCCTTGGCGAGGGTCACGACGTCGGGGCGGACACCTTCGGCCTGGTGGGCGAACCAGTACCCGGTCCGGCCGATGCCCGTCTGCACCTCGTCGAGGGCGAGCAGCGCGCCGTGCCGGGCGGTGACCTCCCGGGCCGCGGTCAGGTACCCGGCCGGCGGGACGACGACCCCGGACTCGCCCTGGATCGGCTCCAGCAGCACCATCGCGGTCGTGCCGTCGACGGCGGCCTCGAGCGCGGCGACGTCACCGTACGGGATGTGCACGACCTCACCGGGCAGCGGCCGGAACGGGTCCTGCTTCGCCGGCTGCCCGGTCAGCGCCAGGGCGCCCATGGTGCGGCCGTGGAACCCGGCCTGCGCGGCCACGATCCGCGTCCGGCCGGTGCGCCGGGACAGCTTGAACGCCGCCTCGTTCGCCTCCGCGCCGGAGTTGCCGAAGAACACCGCGCCCGGCCGTCCGGCCAGGTCCAGCAGGCGCTCGGCGAGCGCGACGACCGGCGGGGACGCGAACAGGTTCGACACGTGCCCGAGGGTCGAGATCTGCGACGTGACCGCCGCGACGACCGCCGGGTGGGCGTGACCGAGCAGGTTGACCGCGATCCCGCCGAGGAAGTCGACGTAGGAGCGCCCGGCCTCGTCCACCACGACGGCGCCGCTGCCGCTGACCAGCCCCAGCGACGGCGACCCGTACGTGTTCATCACCGACGCCTCGAACCGTTCGACGAGCGTCATTGCGCCACCACCATGGTCCCGAATCCCTCCGACGTGAAGACTTCCAGCAGCAGCGAGTGCGGCACGCGGCCGTCGACGACGTGCGCCGCCGGCACGCCGCCCTTGACGGCGCGCAGGCACGCCTCCATCTTCGGCACCATCCCCGACTCCAGGTTCGGCAGCAGTGCGGTGAGCTCGTCCGCGGTCAGCTGCGAGATGAGCGAGTCCGGGTCCGGGTAGCGGGCGTACAGGCCCTCCACGTCGGTCAGGACGACGAGCTTGCGGGCCTTGAGCGCGATCGCCAGGGCCCCGGCGGCGGTGTCGGCGTTGAGGTTGTGCAGCACCCCGTCGGCGTCCGGCGCGACCGTCGACACGACCGGGATCCGCCCGGCCGCGATGAGGTCCGCGACCGCGGACACGTTGACCTGCTCGACGTCGCCGACCTGCCCGATGTCGACCGGCGCGCCGTCCACGATCGCGGGCCGGCGCACCGCGGTGAACAGCCCCGCGTCCTCGCCGGACATGCCGACGGCGTGCGGGCCGTGCTCGTTGATGAGCCCGACCAGCTCCCGGCCGACCTGGCCGACGAGCACCATCCGGACCACGTCCGCGGTCTCCGGGGTGGTGACCCGCAGGCCGCCCTTGAACTCGCTGGCGATGCCGAGCCGCTTGAGCATCGCCGAGATCTGCGGGCCGCCACCGTGCACGACGACCGGCTTGATGCCGACGTGCCGCAGGAACACCATGTCGGCGGCGAACGCCCGCTTCAGCTCGTTGTCGAGCATCGCGTTGCCGCCGTACTTGACGACGATCGTCGAGCCGGAGAACCGCTCCAGCCATGGCAGCGCCTCGATCAGGGTGTTCGCCTTGCCCAGCGCGATCCCGAGATTCCGCCCGTTCACGACGCCTCCGCTTCGCTCCGGCGCCGTGAACCACCCTGTGCCTGCCGGTGAACGGCCACAGCGCTGCGCTCCGGCCCGTTCACGAGCTGTACGCCGAGTTCTCGTGCACGTACCCCATCGACAGGTCGTTGGTGAGGACCGTGGCCTCGGCGTCGCCGGCGTGCAGGTCGACGGTGACGGTGACCGCGCGGGCGCTCAGGTCGACCTTCGAGCGGTCCTCGCCCGCCGCGCCGCTCTTGCAGATCCACACGCCGTTGATCGCGACGTCGACCTCGTCGGGCTCGAACGCGGCGCTCGTGGTGCCGATCGCGGCGAGGATCCGGCCCCAGTTCGGGTCGTTGCCGAAGAACGCGGTCTTCACCAGGTTGTTGCGGGCGATCGAGCGGCCGACCTCGACCGCGTCGTCGTCGCTCGCCGCGCCGGTGACCTCGATCGCGATCTCCTTCGTGGCGCCCTCCGCGTCGGCGATCAGCTGCGCGGCCAGGTCGGCGCACACGGCGGTGACGGCCTCGGTGAGCTCCTCGGTGGTCGGCTGGATCCCGGCGGCGCCGCTGGCCATGAGCAGCACCGTGTCGTTGGTCGACATGCAGCCGTCGGAGTCGATCCGGTCGAACGTGACCCGGGTCGCCGCCCGCAGCGCCGCGTCGAGCACGTCGGCGTCGGCGACGGCGTCGGTGGTCAGCACGACCAGCATCGTGGCGAGGCCCGGCGCGAGCATGCCGGCGCCCTTCGCCATCCCGCCGACGGTGAACCCCTGCCCGGCGTGCACGGCCGTCTTCGGCACCGTGTCCGTGGTCATGATCGCGGTCGCGGCGCTGGCCCCGCCGTCGCGGGAGAGCCCGCGGGCGGCGGCGTCGACCCCGGACAGCAGCTTCTTCATCGGCAGCCGCTCACCGATCAGCCCGGTCGAGCACACGGCCACGTCGGCGGCGCCGACGGGGAAGCGCGACGCCCGCCCCGACAGCACCGCCGCGGTGTGCTCCGCGGTCGCGTGGGTGTCCTGGAAGCCCGCGGGACCGGTGCACGCGTTGGCGCCGCCCGAGTTGACGATGACGGCCCGCACGACGCCGGCGCGCAGCACCTGCTGGCTCCACAGCACCGGCGCGGCCTTGATCCGGTTGCCGGTGAAGACGGCGGCGGCGGTCCAGTCGGGCCCGTCGTTGACGACGAGCGCCACGTCGAGCGCGCCCGCGGTGGCCTTCAACCCGGCGGCGACCCCCGCCGCCCGGAACCCCTTTGGGGCAGTGACAGTCATGGTGCGATCCCGTCGGCGGTGAGGCCCGAGGTCTCGGGCAGTCCGAGCATCAGGTTGGCGTTCTGCATCGCCTGGCCCGCGGCGCCCTTGACCAGGTTGTCGATCGCGGAGACCACGACGATCCGGCCGCTGTCCACGTCGACGGTCGCCTGCAGGTGGCCGGCGTTCGCGCCGAACGTGGACGCGGTGTGCGGCCACTGCCCCTCCGGCAGGACCTGCACGAACGGCTCATCCCCGTACGCCGCGGCGAGGACCTCGCGCGGGTCGGCGTCCTTGAGCGGCCGGGCGGTCACCGTGGCGAGGATGCCCCGCGGCATCGGCGCCAGGACCGGCGTCATCGACAGCGTCCGGGCCCCCGTCGCCTGCTTGATCTCCGGCACGTGCTGGTGGGCGCCGACCTTGTACGGCGACAGCGACCCCATCACCTCCGACGCCAGCAGGTGCACCTTCGCCGAGCGGCCGGCGCCGGACGTGCCGGACGCGGCGACGACCACGACGTCCTCGGGGTCGGCGACCCCGGCGGCGATCAGCGGCGCCAGCGCGAGGATCACCGACACCGCATAGCACCCGGTGTTGGCGACCCGGCTCGACGCCGCGATCCGCTCCCGCTGCCCGGGCAGCTCGGGAAGCCCGTAGGTCCACGTGCCGGCGTGCTCGCCGGGGTAGTACTTCGTCCAGTCGGCGGCGGCCTTCAACCGGAAGTCGGCGCCGAGGTCGACGACCTTCACCGAGTCGGGCAGCTGCGCGGCGAGCGCGGCGGACTCCCCGTGCGGCAGCGCCAGGAACACCAGGTCGGCGTCGGCGAGCACGCCGGGCTCGGTGGGCGCGAGGACCACGTCGCGCAGCGACCGCACGTGCGGGTGCACCGTGCCGATCTTCGATCCCGCCTGTGCGAACCCGGTGGCGGCGGCCAGGTCGAGGTGTGGATGCCCGGCGATCAGCCGGAGCAGCTCACCCCCCGCGTACCCGGACGCGCCGGCGACAGCGACTCGTATTCCCATGCGCTGCACTGTATCTCTATACAATCCGACGTTTCAAGCAGATTGCGGCCAGCATCACCACAGCATCACCCTGGCCTCACCCCATGACGGTGCGCACCCGGCACGTGACAGCGGGCGGATGGATGGTGCCGATACGACGCCGGCGGGCTACTCGGTGTCCAGGACCCTGGCCAGCTGCGCCCGGTTGCGGACGTTCAGCCGCCGGTACAGGCGGGTCAGGTTCGCCTCGACCGCCTTGATCGACAGGAACAGCGCGCGGGCGATCTCCCGGTTCGTGGCGCCGGCGCGGACCAGCTCGACGATGCGGCGCTCGGTCTCGGACAGCCCGGCGCCGCGGCCGCCGTCGAGGCGGGCGAGGTCCGCGGCGGCGACCTCGCGCCACGGGTGGGCCTCGGCGGCGGCGTAGCGGCGCACCGCCTCCGACAGCGCCGCCCGGGCCGCGCCGCGGCGGTGGGCGCGGCGCTCCAGGCCGCCGAGCGTGTAGTAGGCCCGCGCGACCTCGAGCGGGTACGGGTGGTCCTGCCACTCCTCGATCGCCCGCTGCAGCGCCTCGGCGCCCTCGCGGGCCTCACCGGTCGCGGCGGTCAGCACCGCGCGGGCCCGGGCGAGGCCGAGGAACACGATGGTGCGATCCAGGTGCCGGGCGTGCTTGCAGACCTCGTCGAGGACCTCGGCGGCCTCCGCGCGGGCGCCGGCGCCGACCAGCGCCTCGATGAAGTCGGCGTGCCACGGCAGGATGCCCGGGTCGAGCCGGCCGAGCCGCTGGTCGAGGGCGTATGCCTCGCGCATCGCCTCGGCCGCCGCCACCGGGTCGCCGCGCAGCATGTGCACCAGCCCGGAGGAGGCGTAGGCGAGCTTGATCCAGTCCTCGTCGCCGGCGGCGAGGCAGGCGGCGAGGCCGCGTTCGGCGTAGCCGGCCGCGGCGGTCGCGCTGCCGCCGCCGCTCTCGGCGAGGGCGGCGACGAGGTAGCCGGGGCCGGGGGTGGTCTCGACGTCGACGTAGAGCCGCACGCACTCGCGGCCGGCGGCCACGGCGTCGGCGCAGCGGCCGGCCCGCCAGTACACGCCGGCCACGGAGACGAGGACGGAGGCGAGGTCGCGCACGGTGCCGGCGTGCTCGACGGCGATGCGCAGCGCCTCGATGCGCCGCACGGCCTCGGCGGTCTCGCCCTTGAACAGGCGGCTCATCGCGGCGACCTGGCGGGCGGCGACCGTCGCCGGGGTCAGCGACAGCCCGCGGGCGAGCTTGCCGGCGCGCTCCAGGTACTCGTCGCCCTGGGTGCCGAGCAGGATGTTGCCCTTCCAGCTCAGGACCTCGACCAGGCGCTCCATGTCGCCGCACTGCTCGGCGGCCTCCTCGGCGCGCTTGAGCTCGGCCAGGGCGCCCTCGCCGTCGCCGTCGTAGTAGGCCTTGACCCCCTTGTACAGGCGCACGTGGGCGAGCAGGTCGGGGGCGTCGACGGCCTCGACGAACGCGGCGTCCAGCAGCGGGCCGGAGTTGGAGTGGTCCTCGCCGGACATCTCCACCAGCAGCAGCCGGGCGCCGATGCGGGTGCGCCGGTCGGCGGCGTCGCGCAGCGCGGCGGTCGCGTGCCGGCGCGCGTCGGCGGGTGAGCCGGCCGCGTACGCGTACTGCGCGGCGCTGAGCCGGCGCACGGCGGCGACGCCGGGGGTGTCGCGCGGGGTGCGTTCGGCGGCGAGCGCGGCGAGATCGGCGGCCATCGCCGGGGCGCCGCGCAGCCGGGCCGCGGATGCCGCGTCGGCGAGGCACTCGGCGAGGGCCTCGTCGGGCTCGGGCCGGGCGGCGGCGAGGTGCCTGGCCCGGTCGACCGGGTCGGAGACGGTGTCGGCGAGCCGCTCGTGGGCCTCGCGGCGGGCGGCGACGGTCGCGTCGGCGTACACCATCTCCCGCAGCAGCGGGTGGCTGAAGCGGATCGCGCCGTCGGTGTCGACGGTCAGCACCGACGCGGCGAGGGCGGCGTCGAGGTGGTGCTCGGACAGGCCGCACTGCTGCAGCAGCGCCAGGCTGGGCCGGGCGGCGGCGGCCACGACCAGCAGCGCCGGCCAGTCGGGCGCCGGCAGCAGGGCCAGCCGGGCGGCGAGGAGCTCGCGCAGCCGGTCGGGCACGGGCAGCGGGTCGGTGGTCGGGAACGACGTGCCCCGCAGCGCCCGGCCGAGCTCGACGGCGTAGAGGGGGTTGCCGGCGCTGGCCTCGTAGATGCGGTGCAGGTGCGCCCGGCCCGCCTCGGCACCGAACCTGGCCCGCAGCAGGTCCGCGACGTCGCTCTCCGGCAGCGGCGGCACGGGCAGCAGCGTGCCCGGCGGCGGGCACAGGTCCAGGCGGGTCGCGGCGGCGCCGTCGGGGACCCGCTCGGCGGCGAGGATGCGCACCGGCGCCTCACCGAGCCGGCGGGCGACGAACCGCAGCACCTCGGCGCTCGGCTCGTCGATCCACTGCACGTCGTCGAGGACGAGCAGCACGGTGCGCTCCGCGGCCAAGGCGCGCAGCAGCTCCAGGACGGCGAGACGCACCGCGAGCTGGTCGTGCGGGGTCGCCGGCAGGGCGCTGCGCAGCAGGGCACCGTCGAGGGCGGCCCGCAGGTGCGGAGGCAGGTGCTCGGCGGCGTCGGGGGCTCCGTCGAAGAGGTCGACGAGCGCGAGGTAGGGCAGGTCGGCCTCGGCCTCGGCGGCCGCGGCGCGCAGCACGAGCGCGTCGGTCTCGGCACCGGCGACGGCATCGAGGATGGTGGACTTACCGATGCCGGCGGGCCCGCAGAGCAGCACGCCGCCGCCGCCCGTGAGCCGCTCGCGGGCGTGAGCCAGGAGATCGGCGCGGCCGAACGGCGCGGCCGGCCAGGTGCTCACCACCACTGTTCCACCACGAAGCCGAGTCTCTCCCGAACGCCACCGCGCCGCAACGCCTGCCCAACGCCCGCGGACCGTCCGGCGACGCGATGTTGAACACGGTCAGCGCAGCCGGTCGCAGGGCAGGACCGCCTCCCAGCCGAACACCGGCCACTGTGCGGTATGGACCGTCACGCTCCGCAAACGTGGCTGCGCCTGGCATTGCGCGCGGGCCCCCGCCACGGTCGCGTCCCAGCGCGGCAGGCCGTCGGTGTGGCCGCCGGGCCGCAGGTTGGACACGCACACCGCGGCCACGAGTGTCGCCAACGCGACAAACGGGACGGTGTCGGTCCAGCGGCCCGGGGCGTCGCGCGGGGCGGTGAGGGCGACCGCGGCGGCGATGTTCGGCAGCGTGATCAGCACCAGGTACCGGTCCTCCGGGGCGCCGTGCACGGCGAGCTGGAACGCCCCGGCGAGGGCACCGAACCCGGCCAGGAGCGCGGCGAGCCGCCACTGCGGCCGGGCCCGGCCGAGCAGGGCCACGGCGACGACCGCGGCGGGGATCGCCAGGCCGAGCAGCATCAGGGCGCGGTGCGCGGTGGGGTCGGCGACCGGCGGGGCGAGCCACACGTCGCCGAGGAAGGAGCGCGGCACGCCCCAGCGCAGGTACGTCCCGGCCACGGAAACGGGGTCCAGGTCGGGCCGCTCCCCCACGTCGCGCCGGGATCCGCCCAGCAGCAACGGCACCAGCTGCAGCGCCACGCCCGGCAGCAGCACGAGGACCCGCAGCCGGGCGTCGTGGTCGCGGTGGCGGGCCAGCCGCAGCAGCGCGACCGGCACGAGCAGCAGGCCGAGCATCGAGTTGAGCACCGCGAGGGCGGGCACGACGACGGCGACGGCGCGGGCCGGGCGGCGCCGCGGCGACCACAGCAGCATCCACAGTGCCGCGTACACGAGCGGGAACTGCAGCTGGGCAAGGGTGTTCGGCGCGTACCCCATCGGCACGGCGGCGCCGCCGCCGATGACGAGCGCGGCCGCGGTGCCGAGCCGGTCCCGGGCGGCGGCCGCCACCGCCAGCGCCAGCAGCGCCGTCAGCACCGCGGCCGTGACGGCGTTCAGCGCGGCCGCCCACGAGACCGGGAACAGCGCGATGACGGCGAAGCAGGCGCGGGCGACGGTGTGGAAGTAGCCGTTGAACGGGGTGACGAACGGCTCGTACCACGGCAGGGTGAGCGCGTCGGTCAGGAACTCCTGCCCGTCCTCGGCCCAGATGCTGTTGAGCGGGCCCGGCGGCCGCCCCCGCCACAGCCCCACCGCCGCCGCGGCGAGCACCGCGAGCAGGACGAGCACCGGCGCCGGCCGGCGCCGCGGCGCGGCGCGCCCGGTCCCCGCGGTCACCGCCGGGGCGCCCGGCTGCGTGCCGATGGATGCGACGGGCGGGGCGGTGCCCGGTTGCGTGGTCGTCACACCTGGTCAAACGAACGGGCGCCCCACACCGCAGGGTGAACCGCAGGGTGAAGCGCCCGTCCCCGGCGAAGCCGGAAGGCTCAGAGCTTGCCGTCCTTGACGGCCTGGGTCACCCACGGGATGACCTCGTCGAGCATCTCGTCGAGCGACGTGGTGGCCTCGTAGCCGAGGACCTCCTTGGCCTTGGCCACGTCCGGGACGCGCTTCTGCACGTCGTACTCGTACGGGTCGTCGGACACGACACTGAACGGCACGTCGGCGCCCTTGATCTTGCGCCAGATCACCTCGGCCAGCTCCAGGACCGTGGTCGACTCGGCGGTGGAGATGTTGAAGTCCTGGTTGAAGGCGTTCTCGTGCTCCATCGCCGCGATGATGCCCTTGGCCAGGTCACCGCCGTAGGTGTAGTGGCGGACCTGCTCGCCGGTGCCGAGGATGTGCAGCGGGTCCTGGCCCTTGACGATCTTCTGTACCAGGTCCGGCACCACGTGGGACATGGCCAGCTTGACGTTGCCGGACAGGACCTCGACCTCGCCGAGGGCGCGGCCCTCACCGACGCCGACGCAGTTGAACGGGCGCACGATCGTGTACGGCAGCTTGTACTGGTCCCAGGCGGCCTTGGCGTAGTACTCCACGGCGAGCTTCTGGAAGCCGTAGGAGGACAGCGGTGGTGGTACGAGGCGTTCGTCGCCTTCTTTGGACGGCCAGTGGGTGGTGGACTCGAACACCATCGAGGACGACAGGTAGGTCATCTTCTTGAGGGTGCCGTCGCGGTGCGCCTTGATCGCCGCGTCGCACGAGGAGGCCATGATCCGCTCGTTGGTGGCGAGCAGGTCGTAGGCGTAGGCGTGGAAGTAGGAGATGCCACCGATCATCGCCGCGCCGGCGATGAAGTGGTCGCAGCCGTCCAGCAGCTCGGTGACCAGGTCGACGTCGCGGGCGTCGCCCTCGACGAACCGGTAGTCGGGGTGCGAGTCGTAGCTGCGGGTGACCGGGCCGTACTTCGAGTAGTTGTCCAGGCCGACCACCTGGTAGCCGCGGGACAGCAGCTCCTCGACGACATACCCACCGATGAAGCCGGCCGAGCCGGTGACCAGGACCTTTGCCACAAACACTCCTTAGTTCTGCACTGCTTCGTGATTGCTGGACAGACTGCCGGACACATTGCCGGACTGGTTGGCGCGGGCCGCCTGCGCGTCGTCGCGGGCCGCCGAGGACGCCGGCCGCTTCGCGACCTGCTCCATGCTGAGCCGGCGGCCGAACGCGAACCGGTACCACTTCAGGTAGCTGGGCAGGAACCGGCCGACGTCGAACCGGGACTCACCGAGCTGCCGGTCCAGCCAGATCGTCGGGATCTCCGCCACCGGCAGCCGCAGCCGGGCCGCCTTCGCGGTCAGCTCGATGCCGATCTCGAAACCGGTCTTGCTCTCGATGCCGACCTGCCGCACGTACGCGGTGGAGTACGCCTTGAAACTGTTCGTCGCGTCGCGGGTGCCGACCCGGGCGAACATGTACAGGGTCCGGCCCGCGGTGCGCGACAGGGCCCGCTTGAACCGGGGACCGCCGACCTGCTGCCCGCCGGGCATGTACCGCGACGCCGCCGCCACGACCACGCCGCGCTCGACGAGCCGGGCGAGGTCCTCGATCTGCCGCGGGTCGTCGGAGCCGTCGGCCATGGTGACCACGGCGACGGGCGCCCGCGCCACGTCGATGCCGAAGCGGATCGCGTTGGCCGGGCCACGCCCGTACGTGTTGAGCACGGGACGCACCCGCGGGTCGCGGGCCTGGACCTCCAGCGCGTAGGGCACCGTGGTGTCCTCGGGCATGTCGTGCACGACGAGGATCTCGGCGGGCATCATGACCGCCCGCAGGATCCGCTCCAGGCACGGCACGATCGCCTCGCCCTCGTTGTACACCGGGATGACCACAGAAACCTGCGGCGTGAGGGTCACTTCGTCACCTCCGCTGCGCTCCGGCGCCGGCGTGACCTCAGCCTGCAATCCCGATGACCGGTTCCTCCGCTGCGCTCCGGACCGGTCATACGCGGACCCCCTTGTTCGTGACACCCCACATGTCCGCGACCGGGATGTCGGTCTGCAGGTCACGGTACTCGGCGTGCGGCGCCGCGATGATCAGCAGATCGGCGCGGGTCAACACCTCGTCCAGGGGCACGAACCGGTCGTCCTTCACGTACGGGTCGGTGCACAGCGTTTCCTTGGCCTTGAGCATCACGACCTTGCGCAGCTTGTAGGCCAGGGACTCGCGGATGTCGTCGCTGCCGCCCTTGAACGCCATACCGAGAATGCCGACCGTCATCTCCGACAGGTCGTAACGCTCCTGCAGCTTCGACACCACATACAACGGCAGACCCTCGTTGATCAGCATCGCGCTGTGCCCGAGCACGAACGTGTTGTTCGTGAACGCCGCCAGCTGCATCGTGTCCTTCAACAGACACGGCCCCGCCGCGAACCCGGCCCCCGGCATGTCCGCCGCACGCGGGTACTGGAACCGGATCGCGTGCCGGATCCGCTCGAAGTCCAGCCCGAAGTCGTTGGACATCATCCAGAACTGGTTCGCGGCGGCGAACTTGATGTACCGCCACGTGTTGGTGAACAGCTTCGCCAGCTCGGCCTCTTCGGGCTCCAGCCGCACGATCTGGTTCGCCAGATTCCGGAACAGCTTCTCGGCCCGCTCCGCCGCCTCCGGGTTACGCGCGGCGACGATCTGCGGCAGCTCGAACAGCTCCGTCATCGCCTTGCCCTCGGCGATGCGCTCGGGGCAGAACGCGACGTCGACCTTCACGCCGAGCCGCTTGATCAGCTTCTCGGTCAGCGCGGTGACGCCGGGGTGCACGGTGCTGCGCAGGACGATGAGCTGCCCGTCGCGCAGGTAGTCCGCGCAGCGCTCGATCGCCGCGGGGACCGCGCCGATGTTCGGGTTGAGGTGCTCGTCGACGGGCGTGCCGACGATCACCACGAGGTGCTCGGCCGACGCGACCGACGCCGGGTCGGTGCTGGCGACGAGCCTGCCCTCCTTGACGGCGGTGGCCAGCGGCTCGGCCGCGCCCTCCTCGTCGAACGGCAGACGGCCTTCGTTCACCACCGCGACCGCAGCCGCGTTGATGTCGTACAGGGTGACCTGCAGACCACGGGAAGCCATGGCGATACCGAGCGGCAGTCCGACCCGGCCGCAACCCCCGATGACCACGACGTCGGTCGTGAAGCCTGCCGATGCACTATCGTCTGACACGCGCTGCCCCTCCAGGAGAGCCGAGATCGAAGCCGGCGCTTGGCGCGGGCCGAGCCTTCGGGATGACCTCACGCCACGTGACAAGGCGGAGGATGGCTCAGCGCCGTGACGGTACCACTTCGGCGCGTCCGGTTCCTGACCCGCTCAGGGTGAAGCGTCCCCTGACACACCAATTCCGGCCAGGGGAAACGGTTCTCGGTCCGATATCCGACCATGCCCACGACAGCCGGCACCAGGAGCGTGACTGTCCGTTCGGGCGGCCGCATCTGTCCGATGCGGCCGCCTCGCCCGGCTGTGCGGGCGGTCACGCGCCGCGGAGATTCACCCGCGTCACGGGCCGCGGAGATTCACCCGCGTCACCCGCCGCGGCGCGGGCAGCCCGCGTGTGTCACGCGCCGCGCAGGACCGCGCCGAACCGGTCCGCGGCGACGGCGACCGCGGCGTCGCGGGCCGCGAGGGCCTCCTCGCCGGTGAGCGTGCGGTCCGGCGCCCGGAACGTCAGCTTGTAGGCCAAGGACTTGCGGCCCTCGCCCAGCTGGGCTCCCTCGTACACGTCGAACAGCCGCACCGACTCCAGCAGCTTCCCGGCGCCCTCGGTGAGCGCCGACTCGACGTCGCCGGCCGGGGTGGCCGCGTCGACCACGAGCGCCACGTCGAGCAGCGCCGTGGGGAAGCCCGACAGCCGCGGCGCGGTGGAGACGCCGGGGATCGGCAGCGCGTCGAGGTCGAACTCCATCGCCACGGTGCGGCGGGGCAGGTCGAGCGCGGCGCAGACGGCCGGGTGCAGCTCGCCGGCGTGCCCGACGACGGTGTCGCCGACGAGCAGCGCGGCGCAGCGGCCCGGGTGCCACGGCGCGACCGCGTCGGGTCCCGCGGCGGCCCGGACGGTCAGCGTCACCCCGGCCGCCTCGGCGGCGACCCGGGCGGCGTCGACGGCGTCGGCCCAGTCGGCGGGGCGGCCCGGGCCCCACCAGCCGGCCGGGTCGGCGTCGCCGGCCA
This sequence comes from Dactylosporangium sp. NPDC050688, assembly GCF_040654515.1. NCBI lineage: Bacteria > Bacillati > Actinomycetota > Actinomycetes > Micromonosporales > Micromonosporaceae > Dactylosporangium > Dactylosporangium sp. NPDC050688. Next base: position 47,569 of record NZ_JBFAIC010000051.1, on the reverse strand, counting down.
TGACCGCCGCGACGTGCCACGGCTGGTGCGGCAGCAGCGCCTCCGCGGCCCGCAGCTCCTCGGCCGGCGGCGGACCGTCGACCCCGGCGGACGGCGCGACCCGCACCGGCCCGCCGGGCAGGAACACCGTGCCGAGCTCGTAGAGCGCCAGGTCCCGCAGGCCGCGGCCGAGGTTGCGGCGCAGCGCGGCGAGCAGCGGCGGCAGCAGCGTGGTCCGCATGCCGGGCTCCTCCTCCGACAGCGGGTTGCGCAGCAGCACCAGGTCGCGGCGCGGGTCGCCGGCCGGGATGCGCAGCGCGTCGAGGGTCGCCGCGCCGATGAACGGGTAGCACAGCGACTCGGTGAACCCGGCGTCGGCGAGGGCCCGGCTCACGATCCGCCGGCGGCGCTGCGTGACGGTGAGACCCGCGCCGGGCGGCGCGATCGGCAGGACGCTGGGGATGCGGTCGTACCCGTCCAGCCGCAGCACCTCCTCGACCAGGTCGGCCGGGTCGACGAGGTCGGAGCGCCAGCTCGGCGGGGTGACGACCGCCCTGGCGCCGGCGTCCTCGACCTCGACGGACGCGCCGATCATGGTGAGGATCTCGACGACCCGCTCCGGGGTGTAGTCGATACCGGCGAGCTCCGACGGGCGGGTCAGCGCCATGGTGACCGGCGCCGGCGGCACGACCGAGTACACGTCGGTGACCCGCGGGTCGACCGTGCCGCCGCCGTATTCGGCGAGCAGCGCCGCGGCCCGCGCGCACGCGGCGGCGGTGATCTGCGGGTCGACGCCGCGCTCGTAGCGCTTGCCGGCCTCGCTGGGCAGCTTGTGCCGGCGGATCGTGCGAGCGACCGACAGCGGGTCCCAGTGCGCTGCCTCGAGCAGCACGTCGACGGTCGTCGCGGACACCTCGGTGGTGCTGCCGCCCATGACGGCGGCCAGCGACACGACGCCGGTGTCGTCGGCGATGACGATGTCCTGCGGGTGCAGGGCCCGCCGCACGCCGTCGAGGGTGGTGAGTGTCTCGCCCTCCGCGGCGCGCCGCACGACGAGGGGGCCGGTGAGCCGCTCCAGGTCCCAGGCGTGCATCGGCTGGCCGGTCTCGATCATCAGGTAGTTGGTGATGTCGACCGGCAGCGAGATCGACCGGATCCCGGCGACGGCGAGGCGCGCCTTCATCCACTGCGGGGTCGGCGCGGCCGGGTCGACCCCGCGCACGGCGACGGCGGTGAACCGGTCGCAGGCGACGCTGTCGCGCACGTCGATGCGGTACGCCTCGGTGCCGTCACCCTCGATCGGCACGACCGCCGCGACCGGGTCACGGTAGGCGCCGCCGAGCGAGTGCGACAGCTCCCGGGCGATGCCGCGCACCGAGAAGCAGTAGCCGCGGTCGGGGGTCACGTTGATCTCGACGACGATGTCGTCCAGGCCGACGACCGGCCGCGCCTCGGCGCCCGGCGCGGCGGTGCCGGCCGGCAGCACGATGATGCCGTCGTGCTCGTCGGAGACGCCGAGCTCGCGCGCGGAGCAGATCATGCCGTTGGAGATGTGCCCGTAGGTCTTGCGGGCCGCGATCGCGAACCCGCCGGGCAGCACCGCGCCGGGCAGCGCGACGACGACGAGGTCGCCCTCGGCGAAGTTGCGCGCGCCGCAAATGATGCCCTGCGGCTGCTCGCCGCCGACGTCGACGAGGCAGTAGCGGATCGGCTTCTTCAGCCCTTGCAGCTCCTCGATCGACTCGACCCGGCCGACGACCAGGGGACCCTGGACGCTGGCGCCGGCGTCGGTCATCTCCTCGACCTCGAGGCCGACCTTCACGAGGGCCTTCTCCAGGCCGTCGGCGGTCAGGTCCTGCGGCAGGTCGACGTGCTCGCGCAGCCATGACAGCGGTACGCGCATCTCAGGCCTCCCATCCGAACGCCCGCGCGTAGCGCACGTCGCCCTCAACCATGTCCCGCATGTCGGCGGCCGCGTTGCGGAACATCAGCGCCCGCTCGATGCCCATGCCGAACGCGAAGCCGGAGTATTCGTCGGGGTCGATGCCGCAGGCGCGCAGCACCCGCGGGTTGACCATGCCGCAGCCGCCCCACTCGACCCAGCGCGCGCCGTCGCGGTGGTGCGGGAACCACATGTCGATCTCGGCGCCCGGCTCGACGAACGGGAAGTACGACGGCCGCAGCCGGGTCTCCGTGCCCGGGCCGAACAGGCCCTTGACGAAGTGGTCGAGGGTGCCCTTGAGGTGCGCCATCGTGATGCCCTTGTCGATCACGAGGCCCTCGACCTGGTGGAACACCGGGGTGTGGGTCGCGTCGAGCTCGTCGGTGCGGTACACCCGGCCGGGGCACACGATGTAGATCGGCGGTGTGCGGGTCGTCATCGTGCGGGCCTGCACCGGGGAGGTGTGGGTGCGCAGCACGATCCGCGAGTCGGCATCCTTCCCGGAATCTTTGTCCGAGCCGGACGCGGCGACGAAGAACGTGTCCATCATCGAGCGCGCCGGGTGGTCCGGATGCATGTTGAGCGCGTCGAAGTTGTACCACTCCCACTCGACTTCGGGGCCTTCGGCGATCTCGTAGCCCATGCCGACGAACAGATCGCCGACCCGGTCCATGATCGCGGTCAGCGGGTGCTGGGCGCCGCGGGGGCGGCGGCCGGTCGGGAGGGTGACGTCGACGGTCTCCTCGACCAGGACGCGCTCCTCCCGTTCGGCGGTGAGAGCGGCGAGCCGGGCGTCGTACGCCGCCTGCACGGCGACGCGGGCCTCGTTGACGCGTTTGCCGGCGTCTGCCTTCGCCGCCGGTGGCAGCGAGCCGATCTCGCGCCGGGCGAGGGAGATCGGGGCGCGGTCGCCGAGATGCTGCGACTTGAGCGCCGCGAGGGCGTCGAGGTCACTCGCGCCGGCGAACGCCTTGTCGGCGGTGGCGACGGCGTCGTCCAGGGCGTCCTGGGCGAGCAGCATCGCCTGCTTCGGGTCGTACGGATCATTGCGGTAGGTCATCGGACTCTTCCCACGCGAGTTCTGGCCCGCATCACAGGCCCCGGACAGTGTAGAGAAGGCGCCCGCCGGCCGTGGGAAGGTGTCAGGAGGTGCGACGTCCTGTCCGCCCACCGTCACCGGCGGGCCGCATAAACAGGTCCGTGCTCACATCGGCTCCTTCAACGCTTTCGCTGAAGCGTACAGGCAGACCGCGGCGGCCGCAGCCAGGTTCAGGCTCTCCGCGCCGCCGAGGATGGGCACCCGCACCCGGGCGTCGGCCTGCGCCTTCAGGGCGCCGGGCAGGCCGTGCGCCTCGGATCCGAACAGCCACGCGGTCGGCCGGGCCAGGTCGGGCAGCTCGAAGAGGTCCGCCTCGCCGTACCCGTCCGCGGCGAGCACCCGCAGGCCGGCGGCCCGCAGGGCGGCGACGGCGGCCGACGCGTCGCGGGCGCGGACCACGTCGACGTGGAACAGGCTGCCGGCGGAGGCGCGCACGGCCTTGCCGTTGTACGGGTCGACGCTGTCGCCGGCGAACACGACCGCGGTCGCGCCGGCGGCGTCGGCGGTGCGCAGCACGGTGCCGGCGTTGCCGGGGTCGCGGATGTCGGCGCACACCGCCACCAGGCGGGGCGCCTTGCGCAGCGCGTCGCCGAGCGGCACGTCGCGCTGGGCGCAGACGGCGACCAGGCCCTGCGGCTGGACGGTCTCGGCGAGCGCGGCCAAGGCGTCGTCGTCGACCTGGCTGGCCCTGCCGGCCCCGCTGCCGGCCCGGGCGACAAGGTCACCGTGGCGGGCAAGGCCGTCGGCGGTGAAGAACAGCTCGGCGACGGCGCCGGCGGCGAGCGCCTCGCGGACGGCCTGCGGGCCCTCGGCGAGGAAGCGGCCGGTCTCGTCGCGGTCGCGGCGGCGCTGCAGGCGCCGGGCAGCGACAACCCGGGGGGTCCGCGTGGTGAAGACCGCCCCGGGTTGCGGGTTGTCAGGCTGCGGCAACGGCCGTCTTCGCCACCTGGACCAGGCCGCTGAACGCCTTCGCGTCGCTGACCGCCAGCTCGGCAAGGATCTTGCGGTCGACCTCGACGCCGGCCAGGCGCAGGCCCTGGATCAGCCGGTTGTAGGTCAGGCCGTTCGCGCGGGCGGCGGCGTTGATCCGGGTGATCCACAGCTGGCGGAAGTCACCCTTGCGGTCGCGCCGGTCGCGGTAGGCGTACTGCATCGAGTGCAGCACCTGCTCCTTGGCCTTGCGGTACAGCCGCGAACGCTGCCCGCGGTAGCCGCTGGCGGTTTCCAGGACGGTGCGGCGCTTCTTCTGGGCATTCACTGCCCGCTTCACGCGTGCCACGGTTCGTTACTCCTCATGCGAGACCGGCCCTTCGTCGTGCGGGCCGGTCGGAAAAGTCCAGGAAAGGGGGGCAGTTGAGGCCGCGTGTTACAGGCCGAGCATCTTCTTGACGCGCTGGGTCTCGGTCTTGGCCAGCTCGACAGTGCCGCTGAGCCGGCGGGTCCGCTTGCTGGGCTTGACCTCGAGCAGGTGACGCTTGCCGGCCGGCTCCGCGAGGATCTTGCCGCGACCGGTGATCTTGACCCGCTTCTTCATGCCCGAGTGCGGTTTGAACTTCGGCATGGCTGATGTTGCCCTTCCATGTGCGGCACGCCAGAGCCGGCACCCTCCCCGACGGATCGGCTGGAGGGTGCCGTGGCGCACCGGCGCACAGGCCGGGACGCCGCTGTGCGGGTCCCGCCCGCACGACGCGGTCGTTGTGATTGGTGCGTGCTTACCGGATGGTGCTGGTGGTGCGTTATCCCTGGTCGGCGGTGACAACCTCGGGCAGGACGGCTGTTTCGCCCTCCGGCGCGGGGGTTTCCTCCGTGCGACCCTCACGGGACGCGGTCGCCGCGGCCTTCACGTTGCGGTGCGGCGCGAGGACCATGATCATGTTGCGGCCATCCTGCTTCGCGGAGGCCTCGACGAAGCCCAGCTCCGAGATTTCCTCCGAGAGCTTGCGCAGCAGCCTGAACCCCAGCTCCGGGCGGCTCTGCTCGCGGCCACGGAACATGATCGTTACCTTGACCTTGTCGCCCGCCTTCAGGAACCGCATGACGTGACCCTTTTTGGTCTCGTAGTCGTGCGGGTCGATCTTCGGGCGGAGCTTCATCTCCTTGATGACGGTCTGCTGCTGGTTACGCCGGGCTTCCCGGGCCTTGAGCGCGCTCTCGTACTTGAACTTGCCGAAGTCCATGAGCTTGCAGACGGGCGGGCGTGCCATGGGCGCAACTTCGACCAGGTCCAGGTCCACGTCGGCGGCCAGCTGGAGTGCGCGCTCGAGCGGGACGATGCCCACCTGCTCACCCTCCGGGCCGACCAGCCGGACCTCACGTGCCCGGATCTGCTCGTTGACGCGTGGCTCGACGCTGATGTGGCCTCCTCGATCGGTGCTGTCTGGTGTGCCGACCGAAGCGGAAAAGCCCCCGATGCGCAGCGCGCATACGAGGGCCCACTCGACCACACCGTCCCCGGCGAGGGGGCCGTGCGGCCAGACCGGACCCGGCTGCCCTGAGCTGCACGGGTGGGAGCGATGAACTCCGCTTCGAACACGCCACGGATGCGGCGTGCGGTCGACTCCAGCTACTCTACCACGCTGCCGGACAGCGACGCCGTGTGCAGGGCCCGCAGGCCACGGGCCGCCTTGACGGCGTAGTCCTTGTCGGCCATCTGCACCGCCATCACCGCGACCCGCTCGTCGTCGTGCAGGTCGAGGGTCAGCCACGGGGTGCCACGGCCGAACGTGACGGCCCTCACCGCGTCCCACGGCAGGTCGTAGGAGCCGATGATGTTGCGCACCCGCACCCCGGTCTCGTCGGCCTCGACCTTGGGCCGGGTCATCATCAGGATGCCGAGCGCGGCGCAGATGCCGAGCCCGATCATGGCGGCCTGGTCGCCGCGCTGGAAGTAGCCCGGGCCGTCGCCGGTCTTGCCGTGCAGCCCCATCGCGATGAGCGTGAAGACCACGACGACGACGGCCGCGAGGACGTATGCGATGACCCTGGCGCGCCGCGGGCGGGCGAGAACGGTGCTGCTCACCGCTCCAGTCTCCCACCCGCCCCGCGGGACGCTACAGGCGGCAGGCGTGGATGCCGGTCACGAGGATGGCGCGGGCGCCCACCTCGTACAGCTCGTCCATGATCCGGTGCACCTCGTCGCGCTGCACCATGGCCTGCACGGCGACCCAGCCCTCGCGGTGCAGCGGCGACACCGTCGGCGACTCGATGCCCGGCGTCAGCGCCACCGCCGCGTCCAGCGCGTCGGCCCGCACGTCGTAGGCGAGCATCACGTACCGCCGGGCCACGAGGACCCCCTGCAGCCGCCGCAGCAGCTGCTTGGCGGCGGGCGCGAGGTCGGCGGCGCCGCTGCGGCGCACCAGGACCGACGAGGACCTGAGGATCGGCTCGCCGAAGGTCTCCAGCCCGGCCTGACGCAGGGTGGCGCCGGTCTCCACGACGTCGGCGATGACGTCGGCGACGCCGAGGCGGATCGCGTTCTCCACGGCGCCGTCGAGCCGGATGACCTCGGCGGTGACGCCGCGCTCGGTGAACCAGCGCTGCATGACCCCCGGGTACGCGGTGGCGACCCGCAGCCCGGTCAGGTCGGCGGGGCCGTCGCCCTTGATCGAGCCGGCCGCCGCGGCGAAGCGGAACGTGGCCCGCCCGAACCCGAGGTCGAGCAGCTCCTCGGCGCCGCTGTCGGCGTCGATGAGCAGGTCCCGGCCGGTGATGCCGAGGTCCAGGTCGCCGGAGCCGACGTAGGTGGCGATGTCACGGGGGCGCAGGTAGAAGAACTCGACGTCGTTGGCCTCGTCGCGGCAGAGCAGGTCCTTGGGGTCGGAGCGCTGCCGGTACCCGGCCTCCTGCAGCATCTGGGCGGCGGGACCGGACAGGGTCCCCTTGTTGGGCACGGCGATTCTGAGCACGGTGCACGGCCTTTCGGAAAAAGTGCGGGGTTGTCTGCGGGGACGCGGCTACCGGCTCACAGATGTCGGTAGACGTCCTCCAGCGACAGCCCGGTCGCGAGCATCAGGCACTGCACCTGGTACAGCAGCTGCGACAGCTCCTCGGCGGTGCGCTCGGCGCCCTCGTGCTCGGCGGCCATCCAGCTCTCGGCGGCCTCTTCGACGACCTTCTTGCCGATGAAGTGGACGCCCTTCTCCAGCGCGGCGACCGTCCCCGAGCCGGGGGTGCCCGCGGCGGCCTTGGCGGTCAGCTCGGCGAACAACGCGTCAAAGGTCTTCACGGGCACGAATTCTCGCAGGCCCGGGGCCGAAACGGGAATCGCGATCACGACAGGCGTGTCCTGCCTCACCCGACGCTGAACTCGTGGTCGTCCACCCCTTGGACGCTGCCGTCAGCAGGTGAGACGAAGAACGCCTCCACGGTGTACCGGCCGGGCGGCAGCGCCAGCGGCACCCGCGCCTCGCCGACCGCCGGCGCGCCCACCGACAGCTGCACGACCTGCTCGACCACGACCGCCCCGCCGGTGCCGCGGACCCGCAGCTGCACGGTGCCCTCGAACACGATCCCGGCCAGGTGCACCGTGAACGCCTTGCCGACCACCTGGCCCTGCTGCGGGTCGATCACCCACACGGGGGCGTAGATCTCCGACGGCGGCGCCTGCTTCACCGGCCGGCTGGTGTCCACCGCGCCCCAGAGCTTCGCCACGGGCGCGCCGTCGACCGTGATCCGCACCCCGTCGACGCGCTTCACCGACGTGTACGTGGCCGCCGCGGCGACCGTCGACACCAGCTGCTGCACGGCGAGGGCGGGCGTCCCGGCCCGCGGCGCCGGGCCGACGTCGGCGAGGTCCACGGTCACGGTCCGGCCGTCCACGGTGACGCCGCGCACGCTCACCGAGTCCGGCCACAGCGACCGGTAGTCGGGGTCGGCGGCGCTGCCGGCGCGCAGCGCCTCCCCGACCGAGGCGGCGATGCGGTGCTCGTCGTCGTCGACGGGGAGCGTCAGGTCGTGGAACTCGCGGACCAACCGGTCGTTGCGGGCGTAGTACACCGGCAGCTGCACCCGCACGGGCTCCCCCGGCACCACCGGGCCCGCCGTGGTGGCCGGCGCCGAAGGCTCGGCCGGGTCCTGCGTCGAGGACACCGCCGGCCCCCGCCCCGCCGGGCCGTCCTGCGGCACCCGGTCCGGCACGAACACCACGACGGCGAGCGCGATGACGGCCGCGACCGCCGCGGCGGCGGCGATGACGGCCCAGCCGCCGCGCCGCTGCTGCTGGATGCGGCCCCGGATGCGGGGCAGCGCGTCCGGCGCCGCCTCGACCGTGTCGACCTGGGCGCGCAGCGCGGCACGCAGCCGGTCCTCCGGCGACATCCTCATGGGGCCAGCTCCAGACTCTCCCGCAGGGCGGCCATGCCCCGCGCGGCGTGGCTCTTCACGGAGCCCTTGCTCACGCCCATCGCGTCGGCGATCTCCGCCTCGGACAGCTCGCCGTAGTACCGCAGCACGATCGCCTCCCGCTGCCGCGCCGGTAACCGGCGGACCGCCTCCAGGACCTCCCGGTGCCGCAGCAGCGCCAGGGCCCCGGTCTCGGCGCTGGCCACCGTCGGCTCGTCGGCGAGCCGCCGCGCCGCGACGTACCGGTCGGCGACCCCGCGGTGCCGCAGCGCCGACCGGGAGCCGTTGACCACGCTGGTGCGCAGGTAGGCGAGGGCCTTGTCCGCGTCACGCAGGCGCCACCAGCGGCGGTGCAGCGCCACGTACGCGTCCTGCACCACGTCCTCGGCGGCCGCCTCGTCGTGCAACAGCAGCACCGCGAGGCGCACCAGCCCGCGGTAGTGCGCCGAGAACAGCGCCGTCACCGCGTCGTCGGCGTCCCAGCCGCGCGCGTCGTCCCGGGAGGGCTCCGCCAGCACCGCCCTACCGTCCCATGGCGTGGTCCCCACGTCGGCCGTCACGCACGTACGACGCGCGGAGCCGCCCGGAGGTTTACCGCTATCACCCGAAAGGCGAACTGCGCCCGCTCTGGATACCCTGGGCCGGTGGAAACCGTGCCGAAGTACACCGACGAAGAGTGGGGGCTCCTGGTGGGCCTGCCGCAGTCCGTGCTGATCGCCGCCTCGCAGGCCGAGCAGGACGGCGCCCGCCGCACCCGCGAGGAGTGGACGGCCGGCATGACCGCCATCGCCGACGGCCGCGACTCCGCCAGCGACCTGGTCCGCTCGGTCGCCACCGACGTGGTGGCGCGGCAGGGCGACATCGAGGAGGGCGAGGAGCCGCCGGTCATCGAGTTCGCCGACCGGGCCGCCGGGCTCGCCGACGTCATCGCCCGCGCCAGGGCCGCCCACGAGCTGCTGGCCGCGAAGGCCTCCGCCGCGGACGCCGAGTCCTACCGCTACTGGCTGATCACGCTCGCCGACCAGGTCGTCAGCGCCGCGAAGTCGGGCGACGTCCTCGGCTTCGGCGGGGAGCTGGTCACCCCGGCCGAGCGTGCCTTCCGCGACGAGCTCGCCGCCGTCCTGGAGGTCTGAGCCGCGTCACGACCCCGGTCACCGTGGTGACCGGGGTCGTCGTCTGCCGGGGCCGGCCGGCGCGCGGTCGGGACTTGGCGCGCGGTCAGGACTTGGCGACCAGCCGCAGCGCGTGGGCGGCGTCCAGGGCGGCGAGGGTCGCCGAGTAGCCCTTGTCCTCCGGCGAGCCGGGCAGCCCCGCCCGGGCGCGGGCCTGGTCGAGGTTGTCGACCGTCAGCACGCCGTGCGCGACGGGGGTCGACTCGTCCAGGGCGACCCGGGTCAGCCCGTCGGTGACCGACTGGCAGACGTAGTCGAAGTGGGCCGTGTCGCCGCGGACCACGACGCCGAGGGCGACCACGGCGTCGAAGCGGTGCGCGAGGGCCTGCGCGAGGACCGGCAGCTCGACCGCGCCGTCGACGCGGGCGACGGTGATGTGGTCGACGCCGGCGGCCTCGCCGGCCTCGATCGCCCGGTTGAGCATGTGGTCGACGAGCTCGGCGTGCCACCGGGTGGCGACGATGCCGAGGGTAAGTCCGGTGCCGTCCACCCGCTGCAGGACGGGTGCTCCACTACCAGCCATTACGCAAGTCCTTCCGAGACCTCGTCCAGCTCGTCCAGCAGGTGCCCCATGCGGTCCCGTTTGGTGCGCAGGTAGCGCACGTTCTCCGGGTGCGGCCGGGTCGGCAGGGGCACCCTACCGAGCACGGAAAGACCGTACCCCTCCAGACCCGCGCGTTTGGCCGGGTTGTTGGTCAACAGGCGCATCGTCTTGATGCCGAGGTCGACGAGGATCTGCGCGCCGGTGCCGTAGTCGCGGGCGTCGGCGGGCAGGCCCAGGTCGAGGTTGGCGTCGACGGTGTCCCGGCCGAGGTCCTGCAGCTGGTACGCCTGCAGCTTGTGCATCAGGCCGATGCCGCGGCCCTCGTGCCCGCGCATGTAGAGCACGACCCCGCGGCCCTCGGCGGCGACCATCTTCATGGACGCGTGCAGCTGCGGGCCGCAGTCGCAGCGCACCGAGGCGAACACGTCGCCGGTGAGGCACTCGGAGTGGACCCGGACCAGCACGTCCTCGCCGTCGTCGAGGTCGCCGTAGACGAGGGCGATGTGCTCGCCGCCGTCGAAGTGGGTGGTGTAGCCGACGGCCCGGAACACGCCGTGCTCGGTCGGCAGGCGGGTCTCGACGACCCGCTCGATCTGCTTCTCGGTGTGCCGCCGGTACGCGATGAGGTCGGCGATACTGATCAGGGCCAGGTCGTGCTGCGCGGCGAACGCCCGCAGGTCGGGCAGGCGCATCATGGTGCCGTCGTCGTTGACCATCTCGCACAGCACGCCGGCGGGGCTCAGCCCGGCGAGGGTGGCCAGGTCGACGGCCGCCTCGGTGTGCCCGGCGCGGCGCAGCACCCCGCCGTCCTTGGCCCGCAGCGGCACGATGTGCCCGGGGCGGGACAGGTCGGTGGGCTTGGTGTCGGCCGAGGAGAGCAGCCGGATCGTGCGGGCCCGGTCGGCGGCGGAGATGCCGGTGGTGCCGCCGAAGCGGGCGTCGACCGTCACCGTGTACGCGGTGCCGCGGCGGTCCTGGTTCGTGCGGTACATCGGCGGCAGGTCGAGCCGGTCGGCCTCGGCCTCGGTGATCGGCACGCAGATGTAGCCGGACGTGTAGCGGACCATGAAGGCGACGAGCTCCGGGGTGGCGTGCTCGGCGGCGAAGATGAGGTCGCCCTCGTTCTCGCGGTCCTCGTCGTCCACGACGATGACGGCCTTGCCGGCGGCCATGTCCTTGACGGCGCGCTCGATCGAGTCGAGGCCCGTGACCGGGGCGCCCATCACTCGCCGCCCTTGGCGAGCAGCTTCTCGACGTACTTGGCCATGATGTCGACCTCCAGGTTGACCTGCTCACCGACGCCCTTGGCGCCGAGGGTGGTGAGCTTGAGCGTGGTCGGGATGAGCCCGACCGAGAACGTGTCGCCGGTGACCGCGGTGACGGTCAGCGAGATCCCGTCGACGGTGATGGAGCCCTTCTCCACGACGTAGCGGGCCAGTTGCGGCGGCAGCGAGAACGTGACGGTCTCCCACTGGTCGCCGGGCTCGCGGGACAGCACCGCGCCGACCCCGTCGACGTGGCCCTGCACGATGTGGCCGCCGAGGCGGGTGGCCATGGTCGCGGCGCGCTCCAGGTTGACCGCGGACCCGGCGGTGAGCCCGCCGAGCGTGGAACGGTCCAGCGACTCACCCATCACGTCGGCGGTGAAGACGCCGTCGGCGTTGTCCACGACGGTGAGACAGACGCCGTTGACGCTGATGGAGTCGCCGTGCGCGGCGTCGGAGGTCACGGTCGCGCCGCGGATCGACAGCCGCGCCGAGTTGCCGAGCCGGTCGATGGCCACGACCGTGCCGAGCTCTTCGATGATGCCGGTGAACACTGGTCACGCACCTTTCACTGTTGCCGTCAGGCGCACGTCGGGCCCGACCATGGCGAGGTCGACAACGTCGAGCGTCAATGCTTCGGCGATGGTGGAAATTCCCGCGGCGCCGAGCGCGGCCGGGCCGGCGCCGAGCAGCTTCGGGGCGAGGTAGGCCACGACCCGGTCGACGAGGCCCTCGGCGAGGAACGCCCCGGCGAGCGTCGGGCCGCCTTCCAGCAGCGCCGTGCGGACGCCCTGGTCGTACAGGTGGCGCAGCATGCCGGGCAGGTCGACCCGGCCGCCGCCGGGTGCGGTGGCGATCCAGGTCGCCGCGGCCCCGTCGAGCACGTTGGCGCCGGGTGGCGTGCGGCCGGCGCCGTCGACCACGACCCGCAGCGGCTGGCGGGCGGCGGGGCCGTCGGGGGTGCGCACGGTCAGGTGCGGGTCGTCGGCCAGGACGGTGCCGATGCCGGCGATCACCGCGTCGACGCCGGCGCGGATGCGATGCACGTCGGCCCGCGCCTCGGGCGAGGTGATCCACTGGCTGGTGCCGTCGGCGGCGGCGGAGCGCCCGTCGAGCGTCGCGGCGAACTTCCAGATCACGTAGGGCGTGCCCCGCCCGACCGCGGTCAGCCAGCCGATCATGGCGGCGCGGGCGGCGTCGCGCAGGACGCCCTCCTCGACCCCGATCCCGGACGCCCGCAGCGTCTCCAGGCCGCCGGCCGCGACCGGGTTCGGGTCGCGCACGGCGACGACGACCCGGGCCACCCCGGCCGCGATGAGGGCCTGCGTGCAGGGGCCGGTGCGGCCGGTGTGGTCGCACGGTTCGAGCGTGACGTAAGCGGTGGCCCCCCGGGCCCGCTCGCCGGCCTCGGCAAGGGCGCTGACCTCGGCGTGCGGCCCGCCGGCGGGCGCGGTGCGGCCCTCGCCGGCGACGGTGCCGTCCGGCGCCACCAGGACGCAGCCGACGTTGGGGTTGGGGCTGGTCTCGCCGAGGCTGTGCAGCGACAGCTGCACGGCGCGGCGCATGTGCGGCTCGTGCGTGGCGTCTGCGTCCATGGCCTCTCCGCGCGGTCGGGTCACACGCGGGGGGCTGACGGGGACAGCTGCGGGCGGTGCCGGAAGGCGCGTACGCGCAGGCCGGCCCCGGGGTGACCGCCGGAGCGGACACCGGATCCCGCGCGCTGAGCTCCCATCCGGACTGTGACCGTCGGCTCTGGACTCACACCAGATCCACCGGTCGACGGCTTCGACCGGGTCGCGGGCTCGCGGCGTGGTGCCGCTTACCGCCGGTTCGGAATTTCACCGAGCCCCGCCAGCGCGTGGTGGGTACGTAACCTGAGTCTTGCACATGAACGCGCCCGGCGGACCGGTCCTTACCGAGGGACGTATGTCACAGGTGCACGGCACTGCGGCGGTCGACCGCCACGTAGTTGCCGTTGTGCTTCTTGGCCACCGACTTCATGTCGGTCGCGATGGAGATGACCTCGCGCGGGTCGGTGAGCTGGCCGGTGGCGCCGGTCTGCCCGATCGCCACCCCGATCGACAGGGTGACCAGGTTGGCCTGCTGGACCTCGCCGTTGCGCTGGACGACCTCGACGAAGCCGCGCTCGGCGTCGGCCGGGTCGTAGAGGGCGTCGGAGGCCGCCTGGAACTCCAGGATCGCCTTCGTGTGCAGCGGCTTGAGCTGCTCGGGGCTGCACACGACGAGGAAGTCGTCGCCGCCGATGTGGCCGAGGAACGCCGGTGGCAGTCCGACCTCGACCACGGCGCGGTGCAGCGCCCGGGCGAGCGCGGTGATGAACTCGTCGCCGCGGGCGAAGCCGTACACGTCGTTGACGGCCTTGAACCGGTCGATGTCGACGTGCGAGACGGCGTAGTCGGCGCCGGCCCGCGCCCGGTCGGTGATCTCGCGCAGGATCCGGCTGTTGCCGGGCAGGCCGGTCAGCGGCGACACCTCGCGGTTCTCCTGGTTGCGCCGCAGCGTGGAGCGGACCCGCGCGACGAGCTCCAGCGTGTCGAACGGCTTGACCAGGTAGTCGTCGGCGCCGGCCTGCAGCCCGATGACCTTGTCGGCGGTCTGGCCGCGGGCGGTGAGCAGGATGACCGGGATCGGCGCGGTCATCGGGTCGGCCCGCAGCCGCCGGGTCAGCTCCAGCCCGTCCAGCTGCGGCATCATCCAGTCGACGACGGCGAGGGCGGGCATGTGCTCCTCGACGAGCTGCAGCGCGGTCGCGCCGTCGTGGGCGAGCAGCACCCGGTAGCCCTCGAGCTTGAGGTTGACCTCGATGAACCGGGCGATGTCGACATCGTCGTCGACGACGAGGATGGTGTCTGGCTCGCCCATCGCCTGCCTCAGCTGGTCGCTACGGCACGGAGCCTGCGCACCGCGGCGGCCGGGTCGTCGGCGCCGAAGACGGCGGTGCCCGCCACGAACGTGTCGGCACCCGCTTCGGCGCAGGCCGCGATTGTATCTTCGGCCACCCCGCCGTCAACTTCAATGCGCAGCTCGAGGTGGCCGGTGTCGACGTGCCGCCGCGCCGTGCGGACCTTCTCCAGCAGCTCCGGGATGAACGCCTGCCCGCCGAAGCCCGCCTTGATCGTCATGATGAGCAGCAGGTCGAAGTGCGGCAGCAGCTCCAGGTAGCCCTCGACCGGCGTGTCGCGGTCGATGGCGAGACCGGCCCGGCTGCCCGCGGCCCGCAGGTCCTTCGCGATCGCGGCCGGGTCGGTGGCCGCCTCCGCGTGGAACGTGACGTTGTAGGCGCCGGCCTCCGCGTACTGCGGGGCCCACCGCGCCGGGTCGGCGATCATCAGGTGGCAGTCGAACGGCAGGGTCGTCGCCTTGCGCAGGCTCTGCACCACCGGCAGGCCGATCGTCAGGTTCGGCACGAAGTGGTAGTCCATGACGTCCACGTGCAGCCAGTCGGCGCTGCCCTCCACCGCCGCGGCGGACTCGGCGAGCCGGGCGAAGTCGGCGGCGAGGATGGACGGCGCGATCACGGTGTTGCTCACGGTCCGACTCTAGGCGACGGTGTGGCTCCGGTGCGGTATGGGGGACAATCGGCGGATGGCTGATGTCGTCGATGTGATCGTCGTCGATCACGTCCGGTTCGAGGCGCTGCTGCGGGCGCTGCGCGACCGGTCCCGGCCCGACCTGGCGCAGCACCGCCGGCGCACCCTCGGCGAGCTGGCCGACCTGCTGGTCGCGCACGCCACCGCGGAGGAGTCCGAGGTGTACCCGAAGCTGCGCGAGCTGACCGGCGCCGGCTACCACGTCGAGCACGGCGAGGACGAGCACCTCGACGGCCACCGGCGGCTGCTGGCCCTGCTGGACGTGCCGGACGTGACATCGCCCGCGTTCGACCGGGCGGTGGGGAAGCTGGCGAACGCGCTGTACCACCACCTGGACGAGGAGGAGCGCACGCTGCTCAACGACGCCCTCGCCCTGGACCCGGCGACCCGGCGGGCGCTCGGGGACGCGTGGGTCGCCGAGCGGGACCGGCTGATCGCGGCGTCGTGCGGCTCCCGGGCCGCGGTGGCGGCGCTGCTCTCATGATCCTGAATGGTTCTGGTAGCCAGGGCCACCGGAACCATTCAGGATCATGGGGCGGTCAGCCGGCGCGGCGGAGCAGGGCGAGGAACATCGCGTCCGTGCCGTGCCGGTGCGGCCACAGCTGCACCGTCGGCCCCGTGCCCAGGTCCGGCAGCGACGCCGGCAGGCACGGCCGGGCGTCGAGCAGGTCCATGTCGACCGTGGAGCGCCGCGCCGCCTCCGTCACCGACACCTCGGTCTCGGCCTGGTGCGGCGAGCAGGTGACGTAGGCGACCACCCCGCCCGGCCGCACCGCCCGGAACGCGGCCTGCAGCAGCTCCCGCTGCAGGCGGGTCAGCGGCGGCAGGTCCGACGGCTGGCGGCGCCAGCGGGCCTCGGGGCGGCGGCGCAGCGCGCCCAGGCCGGTGCACGGCGCGTCGACGAGGACCCGGTCGAACCCGCCCTCCGGCAGGTCGGCGTCCTTGCCGACGTCGCGCCCGTCGGCGCGGATGGTGTACACGGGCAGCCCCTCGGTGGCCCGGGCGACCAGCTCGGCGCGGTGCTGGGCGACCTCGACCGCGGTCACGTGCGCGTCGCGGGTGCGGGCGAGCGCGCCGAGCAGCCCGGCCTTGCCACCGGGGCCCGCGCACAGGTCGAGCCAGCGCTCGTCGCGCCCGTCCAGCGGCGCGGCGGCGAGGGCGGCGGCGACCAGCTGGCTGCCCTCGTCCTGCACGTGGGCGCGGCCGTCGCGGATGGCGGCGATGCCGGAGGGGTCCCCGCCGCCGGCGAGCACCACCGCGTACGGCGAGTATCGCCCGACGGCCGCCCCGGGCAGCGACGCGGCGAACGCCGCCGGGTCGAGCAGGCCGGGCCGGGCGCACAGGTGCACGGGCGGGGCGAGGTTGTCCGCGTCGAGCGCGAGCTCGGCCTCCTCCAGGGAGCCGAGCGCGTCGGTGAACGCCCGCACGACCCACTGCGGGTGCGCGTGCACGAGGGCGGCGCGCTCGTACGGGTCGGCGGGCGCGAGCCGCTCCAGCCACGCCGAGCGGTCGGACTCCGCGACGCGGCGCAGGACGGCGTTGGCGAACCCGGCGGCGCCGGGCACCAGCGACCGGACCAGGTCGACGGTGGTCGCCACCGCCGCGTGCGCCCCGACGCGCATGTTGAGCAGCTGGTACGCCCCGATGCGCAGCGCGTCGCGCACGGGCGGGTCGATGCGCTCGACGGCCCGGTCGGCGGCCACCGCGACGATGGCGTCGAGGGTGCCGGTCTGGCGCAGCGTGCCGTAGGTCAGCTCGGTCGCGAAGGCGGCGTCGCGGCCGGTGACCCCGGTCTCGCGCAGCAGCCGCGGCAGCACCAGGTTGGCGTACGCGTCGTCGCGGTGCACCGCGGCGACGGCCTCGTAGGCGGCCTCGCGGGCCGGGTCGATGGCGGGCCGCCCGCCGCGCGGCGGGCGCACGAGCCGGTCGTCGCGGGCGCCCGCGGGCCGCGGCCCGGGACCGCGCCGGGGTGATCTCAAGAGGTGACTCCGAGCACGGCGCCGGACTCGAGGCGGGCGCCGCGCGCCCACGCGTCGGCGGGCATGGCCTTCTTGCCGGGGGCGGTGACGGTGCCGAGCACGACCGGGACCGTGCCGGTGCCGACGAGGACCCGGTTGCGCTCGACGGCGACGACGCCGGGGCCGAGGGCCGCGCCGCCGCCGATGACGGAGGCCGCGGTGACGGGGGTGACCGGGCCGAGCTTCAGCCGGTCGCCGCGCAGCGTCGTCCACGCGCCGGGCGCGGGGGTGCAGGCGCGGACCCGCCGGTCGACGGCGAACGCCGGGTCGGCCCAGCGCACCAGCGCGTCCTCGACGGTGAGCTTCGGGGCGGTGGAGACACCCTCGTGCGGCTGCGGCACGGGGCCGACGGTGTGCGCCTCGATGCCGTCGAGGACCTGCACGAGCAGGCCGGCGCCGGCCACGGCGAGCCGGTCGAGCAGGTCGCCGGACGTGTCGCGGGCGCCGACCGGCTCGGTGAGGGTGCCGAACACAGGCCCGGTGTCCAGGCCCTCCTCCAGCAGGAACACGCTGGCGCCGGTCATGTCGTCGCCGTGCAGCACGGCATGCTGGACCGGCGCCGCGCCCCGCCACGCGGGCAGCAGCGAGAAGTGCAGGTTGATCCAGCCGTACCGTGGGATGTCCAACGCGACCCGGGGCACCAGCGCGCCATAGGCGACCACCGGCGCGCAGTCGGGCTCCAGGGCGCGCAGCTGCTCCAGGAACTCCGGCTCGCGGGGCCGCGCCGGGGTCAGCACGGGGATACCCCGCTCCTGCGCCCAGGCGCTGACCGGCGACGGGACCAGCTGCCGGCCGCGGCCCGACGGGGCGTCGGGCCGGGTGACGACCGCGACGAGGTCGTGGGAGGAGGCGGCGATCGCGTCGAGCGCGGGCACCGCCACCGCGGGCGTGCCCGCGAAGACGAGCCTCACCGGCCGAACAGCCCGTGCGGGCTGGTCTTCACGACCGGCGGGGCGTCGGGGTTGTACCACTCGGCGGCGCGGATCTCCTTCATCGCCTGCTTGCGCCGGTCGGCGTCGAGCCGGTCGACGAACAGGACCCCGTCGAGGTGGTCGGTCTCGTGCTGGGCGCAGCGCGCCATCAGCCCGGCGCCGACGATCTGGACCGGGTCGCCGTGCTGGTTGAACCCCTTGGCCACGACGTGCTGGCGGCGCTTGGTGTCCACGTACACCCCCGGGATGGACAGGCAGCCCTCCGGGCCGTCCTGCTCCTCGTCGTCGGGGAACTCGAGCACCGGGTTGACCAGGTGCCCGACGACGTCGTCGACGTCGAAGGTGAACACGCGCAGCCCGACGCCGATCTGCGGCGCGGCGAGGCCGGTGCCGTTCTGCTGGCGCATGGTGTCGAGCAGGTCATTGACCAGCTTGCGCAGCTCCCGGTCGAAGTCGACGACTTCGTCGGCGGGCGTGCGCAGCACCGGGTCGCCGAAAAGGCGGACGGACTGGACGGTCAAACGAGGCACCCCATATCTGGTTCGAGTCACGCAAGTCTAGTGTGGCCCGATGAGCAGCCTCCACCTGCGTGGCACCGTGCTGCCGGAGGGTGACGTCCGCGACATCTGGGTGCTCGGCGACCGGCTCACCTTCCACCGCCCCGCGGGTGACGCGACGACCGTGCACGACGGCGGGTTCATCCTCCCCGGCCTGGTCGACGCGCACGCGCACCTGGGCCACGACCCGGCGACGATGGCGTTCGACCCGGCACTGTTCGAGGCGGCGGCGCTCGCGTACGCGGGTGACGGCACCACCCTGCTGCGGGTCCCCGGGCACCGGGAGCCGATCCCGGCGGCGCTGCGGGCCCGGCCGGACCTGCCGCGCCTGGTCACCGCCGGGCCGTGGCTGGCGTGGGCGGGCCTGGCGGGCCTCGACGACCTGCAGACCGTGCCGGCGGACCTGACCGCCGCCGGGGTCGCCCAGGCCCTCGCCAACGACGGCTGGTGCAAGACGTACGGCGACTGGGAGCACGACCGGGACAAGACGCCGCAGCCGGTACTGCGGGAGCTCTGCGACGCCGTGCACGCCGCCGGCGGGCGGGTCGCGGCGCACTGCCAGACCGCCGAGGGCACCCGCAACGCCGTCCTCGCCGGGGTCGACTCGATCGAGCACGCCTGGTTCCTCACCCCGGACCTGCTCGACGTCCTCGCCGCGCGGGGCGGGGCGGTCACCCCGACCTGGAGCGGGTTCGTGCCGCACGTCGACCTCGTCCGTACCAAGCCGGAGGGGCCGCGCAAGGATTGGTTCCTCGGCGGCGTCGCGAGCCTGCGCACCGCGACCGTCGCGGCGTGGGAGGCCGGGGTGACGGTCCTGGCCGGCACCGACTCCCTCGGCCACGGCGACGTCGTCGCCGAGATCGGGCACCTGGTCGCCGCGGGGCTGCCACCGGCCGCCGCGGTCGGCGCCGCGTGCTGGGACGCCCGGCGGCACCTGGGCTTCCCCGGGCTGGAGGAGGGCGCGCCCGCCGACCTCGTCGCCGTCGGCACCGACCCTAGGGTGTCGCCGCAGGCACTGCGACACCCGTCACTGGTGCTGCTCAGGGGACGCTCAGCAACACGGCGCTAGCCTCCGTGCGTGGCCGCGAAGAAGGAAGCCGTCTCACGTCGTCACCTCCGCTACGCTCCGGCGCCGCCGCGAGCCAACACTGAGCCCATGGTTCGCGGCTCCTCCGCTGCGCTCCGGGCCGTCTCACTGCGTTCCCTGCTGCCGTACCTGCGCGACCACCGCGGCACGCTCGCCGTCGTCGCCGTGCTGTCACTGCTCGGGTCGCTGACCACGCTCGCCCAGCCGCTGCTGACCCGCGACGTGCTGGACGGGCTGCAGGCGACCCGGCCGGTGGGGCGCACCGTCGCGCTGCTGGTCGCGGTCCTCGCCGCGGTCGCCCTGCTCAACGCGCTGCGTGACTACCTGCTGCAGCGCACCGCGGAGGGGCTGGTGCTCACCGCCCGGCGGCGGCTGACCCGGCACCTGCTGCGGCTGCCGATCGCCGAGTACGACCAGCGCCGCACCGGCGACCTGCTGTCCCGGGTCGGCGCCGACACCACGCTGCTGCGGGCCGTCGTCACGTCCGGGCTGTTCGAGACCGTCACCGGCGCCGTCATGGTGGCCGGCGCGGCGGCCGCGATGCTGCTGCTGGACCCGGTGCTGTTCCTCACCGCCGGCGGCGGGCTCGCGCTGGGCATGTCGATCGCGGTGGTGTTCTCCCGCCGGGTGCGGCCCGCCTCGCAGGAGGCCCAGGCCCGCATCGGCGACATGACCAGCGCCGTGGAGCGCGCCCTGACCGCCGCCCGCACGATCCGGGCCAGCAACGCCGAGGAGCGCGAGGCCGCGACCGTCGAGGCCGGCGCGCAGGAGGCGTACCGGGCGGGGGTGCGCATCGCGAAGCTGCAGGCGCTCGTCGGCCCGGCCAGCGTCGCCGCGATCCAGGGCGCGTTCCTGCTGCTGCTCGGCGTCGGCGGCGCCCGCGTCGCGAACGGCACCATTTCCGTCGGTGACCTGGTCGCGTTCGTGCTGTACCTGTTCTTCCTGGTCATGCCGCTCGGTCAGGCCCTGCACGCGTACACGCAGCTGCAGACGGGACTCGGCGCGCTGCAACGCATGCACGACATCCTCGACGTGCCCCTCGAGCAGGACGCGGGCACCGCCGCGGTGACCTCCGGCCCCGTCGCGGTCGCCTTCGACGGGGTCACGTTCACCTATGCGGCCGCCTCCCAGCCGGTGGTCCGTGACGTGTCGTTCTCCGTGGCGTACGGCACCCGCACCGCCCTCGTCGGCCCCTCCGGGGCGGGCAAGTCCACGCTGCTGCAGCTGGTCGAGCGGTTCTACGACGCCACCGCCGGCACCGTCCGGGTCGCCGGCGTCGACGTGCGGGACCTGCCGCGGCAGGTGCTGCGCGCGCAGCTCGGCTACGTCGAGCAGGAGGCCCCGGTGCTCGCCGGCACGCTGCGGGACAACCTGCGCCTGGCCGCGCCCGCCGCCACCGACGCCCAGATGCTGGAGGTCCTCGACGCGGTCAACCTCGCCGACGTCGTCGAGCGCGCCCCCGAAGGCCTCGACGCGCAGGTCGGCGAGGGCGGCGTGCTGCTGTCCGGCGGCGAGCGGCAGCGGCTCGCGATCGCCCGTACCCTCCTCGCCGCGCCCCCGATCCTGCTGCTGGACGAGCCGACCTCCAACCTCGACGCACGCAACGAGGTGGCGTTGCGCCAGGCGATCGACACCGTGGCGCACAATCGGACGATGATCGTCGTCGCGCACCGCCTGTCGACCGTCGTCGACGCGGACCAGATCGTGGTCATGGAGGGCGGCCGGGTCGTCGCCACCGGCCGGCACGCCGACCTGCTGGAGACCAGCGACCTGTACCGGGAGCTCGCCACCAACCAGCTGCTCGTGGCGTGAGGGACCCCGGCGAGGTGTGGGTGGTCGCCGGACCGCCCGGCGCGGGCAAGTCGACCGTCGCGGACCTGCTGATCGGCCTGCTCGACCCGCCCCCGGCCCTGCTGGACAAGGACACCGTCTACGGCGGTTTCGTCGCCGCCACGCTCGCCGCCGCGGGCCGCTCCCCCGGCGAGCGCGAGGGTGTCTGGTACGACGCCAACATCAAACCCCACGAGTACGCCGGCCTGGCCGCCACCGCCCGCGAGATCCGCTCCCGCGGCTGCCCGGTCGTCCTCTCAGGACCGTTCACCGGCCAGATCTCCGACCCGGGGCGCTGGGCGGGGTTCGTCTCGGCCCTCGGCGGCGAACCCGTCCACCTCGTGTGGGTCCGCTCCGACCCGGCGACGCTGCGGGCCCGCCTGCTCGCCCGCGGCTCGCACCGCGACGGGCAGAAGCTGGACCGCTGGGACGACTTCCTCGCCGCGATCCCCCCGGACCGCCCACCCGCCGTCCCCCACCGCGAGATCGACAACCGCGAGGGCGCACCAGATCTCGCAGCTTCGCTACGGAAGCTGCTGCGCTCATGATCCCGAATGGTTCCGGTAGCCAGGGCTACCGGAACCATTCGGGATCATGGAGGAGCGGCCGGGTGGCACGGTCACAGCAGGTCCAGCGGGTCGACCTGGATCCTCACGGTGTCGGTGGCCTTGCGGGCGGAGCGCAGGCCGGCGGCGGTGCGCAGGGCGAGGGCCAGGGCGACGCCGGCGGCGCGGCCGGTGCGCACCAGCATGCGTTCCTGGTCGTCGCCGGCGGGGACGGGGCCGAGGATCTCGGTGCCCGGGGGAAGGCGGGCGGCGGCGAGCAGGTCGGCGACGGCGACGGGGGGGCCGGTCAGCGACGCCATGCGCACGACCGGCGGGAAGCCGAGCTCGCGGCGGTCGGCGAGTTCGCGGGCGGCGAGCCAGCCCGGGTCGAAGCGGACCAGGGCCTGCACGACGGCGAGGGACGCGTCGGCGACCACGACGACCTGGCCGGTGTGGCGGGCCAGGGACGCGGCGGTCAGCCAGCGGCGCAGGGCCTCCTCGGTGGCGCGCAGGTCGGCACGGGTGAGCAGGGCCCAGCTGTCCAGCAGGAGCACGGCGCCGTACCCGCCGGGCGCAACGGGCTCCGCGCCGGGGGTGGACACCACGATGGAGGCCTCGCCGGGGACCGTGGCGAGCACGCCGTCGCGGCCGGAGGTCCGCACCGGGGTGTCCGGGAAGGCGCGGGCCAGCTCCTCGGCGGTGCGCCGGGCGCCGACGACCGAGGCGCGCAGGCGCCTGCTGCCGCATTCCGGGCAGTGGTACGCGGCCGCGACCCGACCGCACCAGCGGCACGACGGGGGTGCGGACGACGACGGCAGGGCGAGGGGGCCGGCGCAGTTCGGGCAGCGGGCGGCGGTGTAGCACTCGGCGCAGGCGACGGACGGGACGTACCCGCGCCGCGGCACCTGGATGAGCACGGGCGCGTCGCGCTGCAGGGCGTCGCGGGCGGCCCGCCAGGCGGCGGTGGGCAGCCGGGCCGACACGGCGCCGGGGTCGCGGGCCAGCTGGTCGTCCTCGCCGACGGTCACCACCTTCGGCATGTGCCGGCGCAGCACGTCGCGGGCGGCGGCGACCTCGATCGCCCAGCCCGCCTCGATGAGCTGCTGGGCTTCCGCGGTACGCGCGAAACCGCCGACAATCACGCCGCAGCCTGCCTGCTCGGCGCGGGCGAGCAGGACCTGGCGGGCGTGGGGGTAGGGGGCCCTGGGTTCGGCGTGCAGGTCGTCGCCGTCGTCCCAGATCGCGACGAGGCCGAGGTCGGCGACGGGGGCGAAGCACGCGGCCCGGGTGCCGATGACGACGCGGGCCTGGCCCCGGGAGGCGGCGAGGAAGCGCCGGTACCGTTCGGCGGGGCCGAGCGCCGCGGACAGCGCCACGTGCGAGCCGGTGCCGCCGAGGGCGGTGGTCATGGCTGCGTCGAGGCGGTCCAGGTCGCGGGCGTCGGCGACGACGAACAGCGCGCCGCGGCCGCCGCCGAGCGTGGTCGCGGCGGCCTCGGCCAGCCGGGCGGGCCAGTCCTCGCCGGGCAGCGCGGTCCACACGGCGTGCGGGCGGCGCCCGTCGCCGAGGGCGCGCAGCAGTGCGGGTCCGGCGGTGTACCGCCGCCAGCCGTGCTCGTCGACCGCCGGGACGGGCCGGGCGGCACCGTGCGCGGCCGGGGCCTGCTCGGTGCGAGCGTGCCGGGGCGGCACGGCGAGGCGCAGCACGTCGGGCATGGTGCCGGCGTACCGGTCGGCGACCTGCCTGGCCAGGGCGGCGATCTCGGGCCGCAGCACCGGCTCCGGCGACACCACCTTCTCCAGGAACAGCAGCTGCCCCTCGTGGCCGGACGCGGCGACGCGCTCCAGCAGGTACCCGTCGACGGGCTGGCCGGCGAAGCGCACCTTCACCCGTACCCCGGGCTGGGCAGCGGCGTCGAGGGTGGCCGGGACCTGGTAGTCGAAGGGCCGGTCGAGGTGTGGCAGGGGCACGTCCACGCACACCCGCGCGACCGGCAGCTCGGCGGCGGCCCGGCGGGGCGGGGCGGACTTCGCGGTGCGGGCCTTCCCGGCGGTCCTGGCGCGCCCGGCGACGCGTTCCGCGGCGGCCCTGCCGCTGATCGGCGCGACCGGCTCGAGTTGTGGGAAGAGACCGTCCTGTGATGCGTCGCCGTCGTGCATAAGAATAGACGTTGGCCGATCAATCCGGGAATGCGATTGATCGGCCAACGTCGAAGTGTTGATCAGGCGCCGGCGGCGGACTTCAGCTCGGCGGTGCGGCTCGCCTGCTCCCAGGTGAAGCCCGGCAGCTCGCGGCCGAAGTGACCGTAGGCCGCGGTCTGCTGGTACACCGGCTTGAGCAGGTCGAGGTCGCGGATGATCGCGGCCGGGCGCAGGTCGAAGACCTCGTTGATGGCCTTCTCGATCCGATCGACCGGCACGACCTCGGTGCCGAAGGTCTCCACGAACAGCGAGACCGGGTGCGCCTTGCCGATCGCGTACGCGACCTGGACCTCGCAGCGCTCGGCCAGGCCGGCGGCCACGACGTTCTTGGCGACCCAGCGGGTGGCGTACGCCGCGGAACGGTCGACCTTCGACGGGTCCTTGCCGGAGAACGCGCCGCCACCGTGCCGGGCGTAGCCGCCGTAGGTGTCGACGATGATCTTGCGGCCGGTGAGGCCGGCGTCGCCCATCGGGCCGCCGATCTCGAAGCGGCCGGTGGGGTTGACCAGCAGCCGGTAGCCGTCGGTCTCCAGGCCGAGGCCCTCGAGCTCCGGGGCGATGACGTGCTCGCGCACGTCGGGGGTCAGCAGCGACTCCAGGGAGATGTCGGGCGCGTGCTGGCTGGACACCACGACGGTGTGCAGCCGGACCGGGCGCAGCCCGTCGTACTCGATGGTGACCTGGGTCTTGCCGTCGGGCCGCAGGTAGGGGATGGTGCCGTCCTTGCGCACGGCGGACAGGCGGCGGGCGAGCCGGTGCGCCAGCGCGATCGGCAGCGGCATCAGCTCGGGCGTCTCGCTGCAGGCGAAGCCGAACATCATGCCCTGGTCGCCGGCGCCCTGCAGGTCCAGGTTGTCACTGCCGGAGCCCTCGCGGACCTCGAGCGCGGAGTCGACGCCCTGCGCGATGTCCGGCGACTGGGCGCCGATCGACACGCTCACGCCGCAGGAGGCACCATCGAAGCCCTTCTTCGACGAGTCGTACCCGATGCCGAGGATCGTCTCACGAACGATCTTCGCGATGTCGGCATACGCGGACGTGGTCACCTCACCGGCGACGTGGACCTGACCGGTGGTGATCAGGGTCTCAACGGCGACCCGGCTGCGGGCGTCCTGCGTGAGGAGCGCGTCGAGGATGCCGTCACTGATCTGATCGGCAATCTTGTCCGGGTGACCTTCAGTGACCGACTCTGACGTGAACAGGCGGCGGGCCAATGGAGCTCCTCAGGGATACGGCTTCGGTTGTTTGGTTTCGCAGCAGTGTACGACCTGACACTCGCGCCCCGATAAACGCATGGTTGAGTCCGGGACCGATTGTCGCGGCGAAACCGTCATGATCAGGGAAAACGGGCGAGCACGGTGTCCAAAATCCTATCGGCAAGGTCGTCTTTAAACAGTTCGGGCAGGGCGTCGCGGGTGCCGTCCGCACCGAGGATCACCGCTTGGTTGCGCTCGGCACCGAAGGTCTTGCCGACCCCGACCTCGTTCACCACGATAAGGTCGGCCCGCTTGCGCAGCAGCTTTTCGTGACCGTTGGCGACGGCCTGCTCGATCGCGGCGGTCTCCGCGGCGAACGCGACCAGCACCTGCCCCTCGCGCTTCGCGGCGCCGAGCTCGGCGGCGATGTCCGGGTTGGTCACCAGCTCCAGGGTCGGCGCCGACCCGTCCACCTTCTTGATCTTGCCGGGGGCGAACACCGCGGGCCGGAAGTCGGCGGGCGCGGCCGCCATGACCACGACGTCGGCGCTCGCGGCGGCGGCGAGGGTGGCGACCCGCAGCTCCTCGGTGGTCTCGACCCGCACCAGGTCGGCGCCGGCCGGGTCGGCCAGCGCCACGTTGGCCGCGATGAGGGTGACCCGAGCGCCCCGGGCGACGGCGGCCCGGGCGATCGCGTACCCCTGCTTGCCGGAGGACCGGTTGCCGATGAACCGGACCGGGTCGATCGGCTCCCGGGTGCCGCCGGCGGTCACGACCACGTGCCGCCCGGCCAGGTCCGGGGCGATGCCGCCGCGGCGCAGCAGCCGCTGCGCGACGGCGAAGATCTCCGCCGGTGCGGGCAGCCGCCCCTTGCCGGTGTCGGCGCCGGTGAGCCGCCCGACGTCGGGCTCCAGGACCACGATCCCGCGGGACCGCAGCAGCTCGACGTTGGCCCTGGTGGCGGGGTGCTCCCACATCTCGGTGTGCATGGCGGGCGCGAAGAGCACCGGGCACCGGGCGGTGAGCAGCGTGTTGGTGAGCAGGTCGTCGGCGAGGCCGTGCGCGGCCTTGGCCAGCAGGTCCGCGGTGGCGGGGGCGACGACGACGAGGTCCGCCTCCCGGCCGAGCCGCACGTGCGGCACCTCGTGGGCGCCGGTCCACACGTCGGTGCTGACCGGCTGCCCGGACAGGGCCGCCCAGGTCGCCTCACCGACGAACGTGAGCGCCGCCGCGGTCGGCACGACCCGCACCCGGTGACCCGACTCGGTCAGCAGCCGCAGCAGCTCACACGCCTTGTACGCGGCGATCCCACCGCCGACGCCGAGAACGACCCGCGGCCGGTCACCGGCGCCGTCCCCGGCATGCATGTCGGACTAGACCTCTTCGATGCGCTCAGCGGTCAGCAGCCCGCTGTTGATCTCACGCAGCGCGATGGACAGCGGCTTCTCCTGCGGCGTGGTCTCCACCAGGGGACCGACGTACTCCAGAAGCCCCTCACCCAGCTGGCTGTAGTAGGCGTTGACCTGGCGGGCACGCTTCGCCGCGAAGATCACCAGCGCGTACTTCGACGTGGTCTTCTCCAGCAGCTCGTCGATCGGCGGATTGGTGATGCCCTGGGGGTCTGCCACGGTTCCGGCCACGAAACAACCTCACGACTTTCGAATTGACAGCTCGCGAACCTGTAAACCTTACCAGGCCGCCCCCGCCCTCGACCGTCACCCGCCCAGGTCAGCCCCACGGACAGCCCCATCAGCAATGGCGATCACCAAGAGCGGATCTTCAAATCCGGAAGATCGCCGATCGCCTACCGCCCGAATGCCACATACCGGATCACCCGCTACCCGCCAGCGTTGAGACCACGGCAATGGGGATCTCGACGGGGCAAGCGGAAGGGGCAGGCCACGGTTCGGACAGCGGGCCCGACCCCACCGATGTCGATCTTGCCTGGTTGATCAAAGTCACGTCGTGGCCGTCCGGACGACCAGAACACGACTTGGATCACCACGGCGGCCCGACCGGCGGCCCGACCGGCGGCCCGACCGGCGGCAGGGCAAGCGGGCAGGGCAAGCGGGCAGGGCTGACCCCGTTGGTCTGGATCTTGCCCGGTTGATCGAAGTCGTGGCGTGGTTGTCCGGGCGACCAGAACACGACTTGGATCACCACGGTGGGCCGGCCGGCGGCAGCGCGAGCGAACAGGACGAGCGAACAGGACGAGCGGGCAGGGCAAGCGGGCAGGGCTGACCCCGTTGGTCTGGATCTTGCCCGGTTGATCGAAGTCGTGGCGTGGTTGTCCGGGCGACCAGAACACGACTTGGATCACCACCGTGGGCCGACCGGCGGCAGGACAAGCGGGCAGGCGAGCAGGCGGGGCAGGCGGGCAGGGCTGACCCCGTTGGTCTGGATCTTGCCCGGTTGATCGAAGTCGTGGCGTGGTTGTCCGGGCGACCGGAACGCGGCTTGGATCACCACGGTGGTCCGGGCGGACCGCAGCGCCACCCGCCCGGTGGACGTTCGTGGCCACAGCGCCGGCACAGCACAGCGCCCGGACCCCATCCGGGTCCGGGCGCTGTGTTCACACTGGTCCGGGGGGACCTGGCGGCAGTCACTTGCCGCCGGCGAACTCCCCGAGCAGTGCCTTGCGCTGCTGGTCGCCGAGGCCGCGGAGGCGGCGGCTGTCAGCGATCTTCAGCTTCTCCATGATCTGCGTCGCGCGGATCTTGCCGATGCCGGGCATTGCCTGCAGCACGGCCGAAACCCGAAGCTTGCCGACGACGTCGTCGGACTCCGCACGATCGAGCACGGCAGCGAGGGTGGTCTTCCCCTGCTTCAGTTGCTCCTTCAGCTCAGCGCGAGCCTTACGAATCTCAGCCGCTTTTTCCAAAGCGGCCGCGCGCTGTTCCGGGCTCAGTGACGGGAGCGGCACCAGGTCTCCTCAGGTCCCTTGAAAAGAATGTTGATGGTCTAGCGCCGGGAAAACTAGCGGTCACGAGCCATTTCGGCAACGTGGCTATCGCATGATCGACGGCCGGTGGCGGCTGGATGATCAGGCGGTGACCGCCAGCGCGGCCGCGCAGTCGTCACGCGCCCGCTCCGCGGCGGCACGCAGCGTGGCCACGCCGGGGCCCGCGCCGAGGACCTCGCGGGAGTACGACGGCAGCACGTCAGGGGCTTGATCACCGAAGGCGGCGCGCAGTCCGTCGGCCCTTCCGCCCTGTGCGCCGAGGCCCGGCGCCAGGATCGGGCCATTGAGGTTCGTCAGGTCGTGCCCGTGCTGCCCGAGGGTCGCGCCGATCACCACGCCGATGTCGCCGAGCGGGGTCACACCCGCGTTGACCTGCGAAATCTCGTCGATGACGGTCTGCGCGACGGTCTTTCCGGCGGTGCCGACGGCGCGCTGGACGGCGGCGCCCTCGGGGTTGGAGGTGAGAGCGAGGACGAAGGCGCCGAGCCCGTTGGCGACCGCCTTGTCGATGATCGGGCGCAGCGCGCCGACGCCGAGATAGGGGCTGACAGTGATCGCGTCGGCGCGCAGCGGTGCGGCCGGATCGAGGTACGCGTCGGCGTACGCGGCGGCCGTGGAGCCGATGTCACCCCGCTTGACGTCGAGGATCACAAGGGTCCTGGTCTCGGCAAACTGTCGGATAGTTGACTCCAGCACCGCTATGCCCCTGGAGCCGAAACGCTCATAAAAGGCGGACTGGGGCTTGA
This sequence comes from Dactylosporangium sp. NPDC050688, assembly GCF_040654515.1. Lineage (NCBI taxonomy): Bacteria > Bacillati > Actinomycetota > Actinomycetes > Micromonosporales > Micromonosporaceae > Dactylosporangium > Dactylosporangium sp. NPDC050688. The sequence goes on along the minus strand of NZ_JBFAIC010000051.1, from coordinate 18,543 downwards.
TCACTGCGACCCGGTCGGCCAGGGCCTCCCCCACCGTCCGACTGAACGCTTCCAGGCCCTTGACATCGTCGGAGAGCCCCCAGGCGGTCAGCAGGGAGGGGTGCGGGTCGATCCCGACGCACAGCGGCCCCAGCGTGTCCATGGCGGCCCGCAGCCGCGCGCCGAATCGGACGCTCACGCCGTCACCTCCGCTACGCTCCGGCGCCGCCGTGAGCCAAGACTGCGCCCATGGTTCGCGGCTCCTCCGCTACGCTCCGGACCGCTCACGCCGTCACCTCCGCTACGCTCCGGCGCCGCCGCGAGCCAAGACTGAGCCCATGGTTCGCGGCTCCTCCGCTACGCTCCGGACCGCTCACGCGTTCCCCCTTGTCGCTTGCACGGCCTGCCGCACGAGGCGCGGGCCGTGGTAGATGAGTCCTGTGTACAGCTGCACGAGCGCGGCGCCGGCGTCCAGCATCCTGGTGACGTCGTCGCGGGTGGTGATCCCGCCGACGCCGATGACCGGCAGCCCGCTCTCCTTGGTGACGAAGCGCACGACCTGCAGCGCCCGCGGCGCGAGGGGCCGGCCGCTGAGCCCGCCCGCCTCGGCGGTGGGCACGCCGGGGCGTTCGATCGTGGTGTTGGTGGCGATGAGCCCGGCGACGCCCCGGGCGAGGCACACGTCGAGCAGCTCGCCGAGGGCGGTGTCGGTGAGGTCGGGCGCGACCTTCACCAGCACCGGCTTGCCCGCCGGGTTCGCCGCGTGCAGCGCCCCGAGCAGCGCGGACAGGTGCGCCTTGTCCTGCAGTTCGCGCAGCCCGGGGGTGTTCGGCGAGCTGACGTTGACCGCGAAGTAGGCGCCCTGGTCGTACAGCTGCCGGAAACTGCTGACGTAGTCCTCGACGGCGCCGGTCAGCGGGGTGACCTTCGACTTGCCGAGGCTGATGCCCAGCGGCACCGGCAGGGGTCCCAGCTCGGCCAGACGCGCCGAGAGGGCCCGGGCGCCGGCGTTGTTGAACCCCATCCGGTTCACGATCGCCTCGTGCTCCGGGAAGCGGAACAGCCGGGGCCGGTCGTTGCCGGGCTGCGGGTGCCAGGTGACGGTGCCGACCTCGACGAAGCCGAAGCCGAGCCGGGGCCAGGCCCGCAGCGCCCGGCCGTCCTTGTCCATGCCGGCGGCGAGCCCGACCGCGTTCGGGAAGTCGATCCCGAACACGGTCCGGCGCGCGCCCGGCGGGCTGTACGCGGACCCCTTGCCAGGGATCCGCGACAGCCAGCGCAGGGTCCGCTCGTGCACCGCCTCGGCGTCACCGCCGCCGAGGCGGAACAGCACCGGGCGGACGAGCCGCTCGTAGGTCACCGCTGCCCGCGCAGCGCGGCGTGCAGCTCCTGCAGCGGCCGGACCGTCATCTCGCCCCGCAGCAGCGCCTCGATGCCCATGACGGCGGCGGCCGCGCCGGGCAGCGTGGTGATGCACGGGATGTCGGCGACGACGGCGGCGCTGCGGATCTCGTAGCCGTCCTGCCGGCCGTTGGAGCCCTGCGGCGTGTTCATGACCAGGGCGACCTCGCCGCCGGCGATCATCGACACGGCGTTGCGGCCGTTGCCCTCCTCGTAGTGCTTCGGCACGATCTCGCAGGCGACGCCGTACCGGCGCAGCACCTGACCGGTGCCGGCGGTGGCGACGATGGAGAAGCCGAGGTCGGCGAGGCGCTTCACCGGGAACACGATGCCGCGCTTGTCCCGGTTGGCGACCGTGACGAGGACCGTGCCGGTGGTGGGCAGCGAGCCGTACGCGGCGGACTGCGACTTGGCGAACGCGTGGCCGAAGGACGTGTCGATGCCCATCACCTCACCCGTCGACTTCATCTCCGGGCCGAGCAGGTTGTCCACGCCCTTGCCCTCCACGGTGCGGAACCGCTTGAACGGCAGCACCGCCTCCTTGACCGCGATCGGCGCGTGGTCCGGCGGCGTGCCGCCGTCGCCTTCGGCCGGCAGCAGCCCCTCGGCGCGCAGCTCGGCGATCGTGGCGCCGAGCGCGATGCGGGCCGCGGCCTTGGCCAGGGGCACCGCGGTCGCCTTCGACACGAACGGCACGGTGCGCGAGGCGCGCGGGTTGGCCTCCAGGACGTACAGGTTGTCGTCCTTGAGCGCGTACTGGACGTTGAGCAGCCCCCGCACGCCGATGCCGCGGGCCAGGGCGACCGTGTAGCGGCGCACCTCGGCCAGGTGCACCCCGGCGAGGGTGATCGGCGGCAGGACGCACGAGGAGTCGCCGGAGTGGATACCGGCCTCCTCGATGTGCTCCATGACGCCGCCGACGTACACCTCGCCGTCCTTGTCGCACAGCGCGTCGACGTCGATCTCGATGGCGTCGTCGAGGAACCGGTCGACGAGCACCGGGTGCGCCGGGGAGATCTCCGTGGCGCGGGCGATGTAGCCGCGCAGCGTCTCCTCGTCGTACACGATCTCCATGCCGCGCCCGCCGAGCACGTACGACGGCCGTACCAGCACCGGGTAGCCGATCTCGTCGGCGATGAGCTTGGCCTCGGGGAAGCTGGTCGCGGTGCCGTGCGCGGGGGCGGTGAGGCCGTTCTCGGCGAGCAGCTTGCCGAACGCGCCGCGGTCCTCGGCCAGGTCGATCGCCTCGGGCGAGGTGCCGACGATCGGCACGCCCGCGTCGGCGAGCTGCTGGGCGAGGCCGAGCGGGGTCTGCCCGCCGAGCTGCACGACGACGCCGACCACGCCGGGGCCGCCGCCGGCCCGGCCGGACTCGTTCTCGGCGTGCACGACCTCCAGCACGTCCTCGAAGGTGAGCGGCTCGAAGTACAGCCGGTCGGCGGTGTCGTAGTCGGTGGAGACGGTCTCCGGGTTGCAGTTGACCATGACGGTCTCGTAGCCCTTGGCCCGCAGCGCCATGACCGCGTGCACGCACGAGTAGTCGAACTCGATGCCCTGCCCGATGCGGTTCGGGCCGGAGCCGAGGATGAGCACCTTCGGCCGGTCCGACGGGGCGACCTCGGTCTCCTCCTCGTAGGTGCTGTAGTGGTACGGGGTGCCGGCGCGGAATTCCGCGGCACACGTGTCCACCGTCTTGTACACGGGCCGCAGGCCGAGGCGCTGGCGCAGGCTGCGTACCCCGTCCTCGCCGGCGAACTCGGGGCGCAGCGCGGCGATCTGCCGGTCGGACAGCCCGGCGCGTTTCGCGGTGCGCAGCAGCGGCTCGTCGAGCACCGCGGCGCTGAGGATCTCGGCGCGCAGGTCGACCAGCGCCGCGATCTGGTCGACGAACCACGGGTCGAAGCCGGACGCCGCGGCGACGGCCTGCACGCTGTGGCCCTCACGCAGGGCACGTTCGGCGGTGTACAGCCGGCCGTCGTGCGGGACCTTGAGCGCCTCCAGGGCGTCGACGCCCGGCTTGTCGGGGACGGTCCAGAAGCCGGCGGCCTTGGTCTCCATCGACCGCATCGCCTTGCCCAGGGCCTCCTGGAACGTGCGCCCCATGGACATGGCCTCGCCGACCGACTTCATCGTGGTGGTGAGCTCCGCGTCCGCGCCGGGGAACTTCTCGAACGCGAACCGCGGGATCTTCACCACGACGTAGTCCAGCGACGGCTCGAACGCCGCCGGGGTCTTCAGGGTGATGTCGTTGGGGATCTCGTCGAGGGTGTAGCCGATGGCCAGCTTCGCGGCGATCTTCGCGATCGGGAACCCGGTCGCCTTGCTGGCCAGGGCGCTGGAGCGGGACACCCTCGGGTTCATCTCGATGACGACGAGCCGGCCGGTGGCCGGGTGCACCGCGAACTGGATGTTGCAGCCGCCGGTGTCGACGCCGACCTCGCGCAGCACGGCGATGCCGAGGTCGCGCAGCCGCTGGTACTCCACGTCGGTGAGCGTCATGGCCGGGGCGACAGTCACCGAGTCGCCGGTGTGCACGCCCATCGCGTCGACGTTCTCGATGGAGCACACGACGACGACGTTGTCGTGCTTGTCGCGCATCAGTTCGAGCTCGTACTCCTTCCAGCCGAGCACGCTCTCCTCGATGAGGACCTCGTGCACCGGGGAGGCGACCAGGCCGCCGCCGGCGAGCCGCTCGAGGTCGGCGTCGGTGTGCGCCATGCCCGAGCCGAGCCCGCCCATGGTGAACGACGGGCGGATGACGACCGGCAGGCCGAGCTCCGCGACGGTCTCGCGGACCTCGTCCATCGAGTGGCAGACCCGGCTGCGCGGGGTCTCCCCGCCGGCCTTCGCGACGATGTCCTTGAACAGCTGCCGGTCCTCGCCGCGGCGGATCGCGTCGATGTTGGCGCCGATGAGCTCGACGCCGTACTTGTCGAGCACCCCGGCCTCGTGCAGGGCGACCGCGGTGTTGAGCGCGGTCTGCCCGCCGAGCGTGGCGAGCAGCGCGTCGGGGCGCTCCTTGGCGATCACCTGCTCGACGAACTCGGGAGTGATCGGCTCGACGTACGTGGCGTCGGCGAACTCGGGGTCGGTCATGATCGTCGCCGGGTTGGAGTTGACGAGGCTGACCCGCAGCCCCTCGGCGCGCAGCACCCGGCACGCCTGGGTGCCGGAGTAGTCGAACTCGCACGCCTGGCCGATGACGATCGGGCCGGAGCCGATGACGAGGACGTGCCGGAGATCGGTCCGTTTAGGCATTGGTGTTCATCAACTCCGCGAATCTGTCGAACAGGTAGTCCGCGTCGTGCGGCCCCGCTGCCGCCTCCGGGTGGTACTGCACGGTGAAGGCCGGCACGTCCAGGCAGCGCAGGCCCTCCACGACGTCGTCGTTGAGGCACACGTGGCTGACCTCGACGTCGCCGAACTCGGTGGTGGTTCTGGTATCGCGCGGCGCGTCGACGGCGAAGCCGTGGTTGTGGCTGGTCACCTCGACCTTGCCGGTGGCCCGGTCCAGGACCGGCTGGTTGATGCCGCGGTGGCCGTACCCCAGCTTGTACGTGCCGAACCCGAGCGCCCGGCCCAGGATCTGGCTGCCGAAGCAGATACCGAACAGCGGGATTTTTGCCGACATTACCGATTTGGCCAGTTCGACCGGGCCGTCCGCGGTGGCCGGGTCACCCGGGCCGGGAGAGAAGAACACGGCGTCGGCGTGCAGCGCACGGATCTCCTCGAGCGTGCTCGACGCCGGCAGCACGTGCGTGGTCACCCCGCGGACCGCCAGGCGGCGCGGCACGTTGCGCTTGATGCCGAGGTCGATCGCGGCGACGGTGAACCGGTGCTCGCCCTGCGCCTCGACCGTGTACCGCTGCGGGGTGCTCACCTCGGCGGACAGGTCGGCGCCGAGCATCTGCGGCTGCTGGCGGACCCGCTGCAGCAGCCCGTCGCGGTCGTCGTCGACGCTGGACACGCCGACGCGCATCGCGCCGCGCTCGCGCAGGTGCCGGGTGAGGGCCCGGGTGTCGATGCCGCTGATGCCGACGATCCCCTCGACCGCGAGGCGGTCCTGGAGACTGCCGGAGGCCCGCCAGTTCGAGTACGCCCGGGCCGGGTCGCGCACCACGTAGCCGGCGACCCAGACCCGGTCGGACTCGTCGTCCTCACCGTTGACGCCGGTGTTGCCGATCTGCGGCGCGGTCTGCACCACGACCTGCCGGTGGTACGACGGGTCGGTCAGCGTCTCCTGGTAGCCGGTCATGCCGGTGTTGAACACCGCCTCACCGAAGGTCTCGCCGATGCTGCCGAAGGCCTCGCCGCGGAAGGTGCGGCCGTCCTCCAGTACCAACAATGCTGCTCTGCGCTTCACCGAGTCGCCTTTCCGTTCAACACCGTCGGCTCGCCGCGCAGGTAGGTCGCCTCGACGCGACCGCGCAGCTCCATTCCGGCGTATGGGGTGTTGCGCGACCTGCTGGCCAGGGCGGTCGGGTCGACCGTCCACCTGACGTCCGGGTCGAAGATTGCGATGTTCGCCACCTGGCCGACCTCCAGCGGGTGGCCGTGCCCGGCCAGCCCGGCGATCTTCGCGGGCGCGACGGACATCCAGTCCGTGATCCTGTCCCACTGCGGCCCCATCGTCTGTACGACGATCGCGAGCGCGGTCTCCAGCCCGAGCATGCCCGGCCTGGCGTACGCCCACTCGCACTCCTTGTCCTCCACGCTGTGCGGGGCGTGGTCGGTGGCCACACAGTCGATCGTGCCGTCCTGCAGGCCGCGGCGCAGGGCGAGGACGTCGGCCTCCGTCCGCAGCGGGGGGTTCACCTTGTACACCGGGTCGTAGTCGACGGCGAGGTCCTCAGTGAGCAGCAGGTGGTGCGGCGTCACCTCGGCGGTCACCCGCCACCCCTTCGACTTCGCCCAGCGGATCAGCTCGACGCTGCCGGCGGTCGACACGTGGCAGATGTGCAGGCGGGCGCCGACGTGCCCGGTGAGCAGCACGTCCCGGGCGATGATCGCCTCCTCGGCGACCGCGGGCCATCCGGTCAGGCCGAGCCGGGCGGCGACGTCGCCCTCGTTCATCTGCGCGCCGGTGGTCAGCCGCGGCTCCTCGGCGTGCTGGGCGATGACCCCGTCGAACGCCTTGACGTACTCCAGGGCGCGGCGCATCAGCCGCGGGTCGTGCACGCAGTGCCCGTCGTCGGAGAAGACCCGCACCCTCGCCGCGGAGTCGGCCATCGCGCCGAGCTCGGCGAGCTGCTCGCCGCCGAGGCCGACGGTGACGGCGCCGATCGGCTGCACGTCGACCAGGCCGGCCTCACGGCCGAGGCGCCACACCTGCTCCACCACGCCGGCGGTGTCGGCGACCGGGGACGTGTTCGCCATCGCGCACACCGCCGTGTACCCGCCCAGCGCCGCGGCCCGCGAGCCGGACTCCACGGTCTCGGCGTCCTCGCGGCCCGGCTCGCGCAGGTGGGTGTGCAGGTCGACGAGCCCGGGGAGCGCCACCTTGGGGCCGGTCTTGTCCGGATCTATGCGGACAATGACCCCGTCCTCGACGGTGATCTCGCCCAGCTGGGTGCCGGTGATGACGGTCACGCTTTGCCTCCGAGCAGCAGGTAGAGGACGGCCATCCGCACGGAGACCCCGTTGGCGACCTGTTCGACGATCGTGGAGCGCGGCGAGTCCGCGACCTCCGGCGCGATCTCCATGCCCCGGTTCATCGGCCCGGGATGCATGACGATCGCGTGCCCGGGCAGCCGTCGCATGCGCGGCACGTCGAAGCCGTAGCGCCGCGCGTACTCCCGCTCCGAGGGGAAGTACGCCTGGTTCATTCGTTCCCGCTGGACCCGCAGCATCATGACGACGTCGGAGTCCGGCACGACGGCGTCCAGGTCGTAGGACGTGCCGGCGGGCCACGCGTCCACCCCGACCGGCAGCAGCGTGGGCGGGGCGACGAGCGTCACCTTCGCCCCGAGGGTGTGCAGCAGCTGCACGTTGGACCTGGCCACCCGGGAGTGCAGCACGTCGCCGACGATGGCCACGTTCAGCCCGGCCAGACGCCCGAGCCGGCTGCGCATCGTGTACGCGTCCAGCAGCGCCTGCGTGGGGTGCTCGTGGGTACCGTCGCCGGCGTTGACGACGCTGCCCTCGACCCAGTTGGCGAGCCGATGCGGCGCGCCGCTGGCGGGATGGCGGATGACCACCGCGTCGGCGCCCATCGCCTGCAGGGTCAGCGCGGTGTCCTTGAGACTTTCACCCTTGGAGACGCTGGAGCCCTTCGCGGAGAAATTGATGACGTCGGCCGACAGCCGCTTCGCCGCCGCCTCGAAGGAGATCCGCGTCCTGGTCGAGTCCTCGTAGAACAGGTTCACCACCGTGCGCCCGCGCAACGCCGGCAGCTTCTTCACCTCGCGCCCCGCCAGGCTCGCCATCTCCGCCGCGGTGTCCAGCACGAGGGTCGCGGTGGCAGCGTCCAGGTCGGCGGCGCTGAGCAGATGCTTGATCACGCCTGGCCTCCCCTGCTCTTGTTCACGATGATCACCGCGTCCTCGCCGTCCTGCTCGGCGGTGAAGACCCGGACGCTCTCCTCGATCGACGTCGGGATGTTCTTGCCGACGTAGTCGGCCCGGATCGGCAGCTCGCGGTGGCCCCGGTCGACGAGGACGGCCAGCTGCACCATCCGCGGCCGGCCGAGATCCTTCAGCGCGTCGAGCGCCGCGCGCACGGTCCGGCCGGAGAACAGCACGTCGTCGACGAGAATCACCCGGCGCCCGTCGAGGCCGCCCGGCGGCACCTCGGTGTGACCCAGCGCACGGGTTGCCTGCAGGCGAAGGTCGTCCCGATAGAGGGTGATGTCCAACACACCCACCGGGATGGTCATGCCCTCGAACGTGGCGATCCGCGCGGCCAGCCTGTGCGCCAGGGGCACGCCCCGGGTAGGTATGCCCAGCAGCACCGTTTCGGCCGCGCCGGACGTCTTTTCCAGAATCTGATGGGCAATCCGGTCCACCACCCGGGCGACATCTGCCGCCGTTAGGATGGTTTTGCCCAGCTCAGCGCCGGTTGTCGGAGACGACAAACCAGACCTCCTTCCCCGCCTCACCGGACGGGTCGTTAAAGGACGTCGAACGGCAACCACCCTAACAACCGCCCTGACCTGGGCAACGGATGGGTCTCGACCACTTGACCACGCGTCATTCGCCAGTTACGGTCACGCTCCGTAGCGATCGCTGGGGAAACCCCTCAGGCCAGTGACTGGGAGTGTCCGTATGCCGTCTGAGTACGCCAAGTCTCTTGGTGCTCGCCTGCGCTCCATCCGACAGCAGCAGGGGCTGTCTCTGCAGGGTGTCGAGGAGAAGTCGGCAGGGCGTTGGAAGGCCGTCGTCGTCGGTTCGTACGAGCGGGGCGACCGGGCCGTCACGGTTTCCCGCCTGGCCGAGCTGGCCGAGTTCTACCGCGTCCCCGTCGCCGAGCTGCTGCCCGAGGGCAGCGGTGTCCGGCACGAGCCCACCAACAAGATCGTCCTGGACCTGGAGCGGCTGTACGACGCCGGTGCCGAGGACCTCGCCTACGTGGCCCGGTACGCCCGGGCCATCCAGCAGCAGCGTGGCGACTACAACGGTCGCGTGCTGTCCATCCGGGCGGACGACCTGCGCGCCCTGGCGATCGTCTATGACGCCTCGCCGTCGGGCCTGGTCGAGCGGCTCAACGAGCACGGCGTGCTGGTCACCGACCCGCGCAGCCTGTTCCAGTCCTGACCGTCTGAAAGGGGCCGCCGTCCCGCGGCCCCTTTTTCGGCCCGCCGAGTTGACCTTGGACACTTTGACCGGTCAGAACCGGCACAAGTGTCCAAGGTCAACAAGGACGCCAGCCCGCCGCGAGCAGGGCGGCCCGCAGCTGGCGGACCGGCCTGCTGGATCAGCGCCTCACGTCGTACGCCACGCAGCCGGCCGAGCACGCCGAGCACCTCGTCGCCCGAGACCAGTCGCTGCTGGAACGCGGCCGCGACCACGGCGGTCGCCTCCGCGTCGTCCCTGGCCCACTGCGCCGCGTCCACCAGTGACCGGGCAGCCACCGTGGACGGGGGCAGCCGCTGCAGCACATCTTCCCGGGGCAGGGTCGCAGTCCGCCTGATCACCGTTTCTGGCAGCGCGGCCCGCACCCTGCGTTCGGCTGTGATCAACACCTCGGTGTAAGACTTCGCATAGCCCTTGAGCCCGAGCACCTCCAGCGCGCTGAACGCCGCAAGCGGCCCGCGGCTGCCCAGCACGCCCATCCAACGCCGCTGCGGCACCCCGATCGGGCCGGTCATCGCCACGTACAACGATCGCACCGGCTGCTGCCAACGGCCTGACCGCACCCGGTGGTCGAGCGCGTGCCGGGTCAGGTGGCGCAGGGCCTGGCGGCGGGAGATGACCTGGTGCTGGCGGAACAGCAGGTGCTCGAGCGGATCCGCGTCCTGCGACGGCGGATCACGCTCGGCGTTCGTCCAGCTCACATCCGTGCGGGCTACGTGGCGTAGTCGGCGATCCGGCCGAGGATGCCGTTGAGGAAACGCGGCGAGTCGTCGGTCGACAGCGTCTCCGCCAGCTCGACCGCCTCCGTGATGGCGACCGGGTTGTCGATCTCGTCGTTGTACAGCAGCTCGTACACCGCGATGCGCGCGAGATTCCGGTCGACCACCGGCATCCGCTCCAGTGTCCACCCCTCGGCGTAGCTGGCCAGCAGCTCGTCGATGCGCACGGCGTGGCTCTCGACGCCCTCGACCAGCTGCACCGTGTAGGGCAGGTAGCTGGGCTTCGGCTCCTCGAGGTTCGCCACGTAGGACGTCAGGACCGACCCACGCGGCTCACCGCGCAGGTCGGCCTGGTAGAGCACGTCGAGGGCACGCTTGCGGGCCTTGCGCCGCGCGGTCATCTGCGCGGTGACGTCGCCCCCGAGGAAGGAGCCCCCAGAAAAGGACACGGTCAGGCCCGGCCGAGGTAACGGCTGTCGCGGGTGTCGACCTTGATCTTCTCGCCGGTGGAGATGAACAGCGGCACGTTGACCGTGGCGCCCGTCTCGACGGTCGCCGGCTTCGTGCCGCCGGTGGAGCGGTCACCCTGCAGGCCCGGCTCGGTGTAGGTGACCTCGAGGATCACCGACGTCGGCAGCTCGACGTACAGCGGCACACCCTCGTGCGTCGCCACCGTCACCTCAGCCTCCGGCAGCAGGAACTTCGTGTTCTCGCCGACGGTGCCGGCGGGGACCGAAATCTGCTCGTAGGACTGCAGGTCCATGAACACGTAGTCTTCGCCGTCGATGTACAGGTACTGCATCGTGCGCTTGTCGACGGTGGCGGTCTCGACCTTCGTGCCGGCGTTGAACGTGCGGTCGACCACCTTGCCGGAGAGCACGTTCTTCAGGGTGGTCCGCACGAACGCGCCGCCCTTGCCCGGCTTGACATGCTGGAACTCAACAACGGTCCACAGATCGCCGTCGAGGTTGAGCACCAGGCCGTTCTTCAGGTCGTTCGTGGTTGCCATGTGGATAGACGTCACTTTCGTCGGTTGGTCCGTGCGGCATCGTGCCGGCGGAAAGGCCCGAAGCAGTGTACCGGTCGGGCAGGCACCCGTTCATGCCGCATTGGCCATGCGGACATGAGACTCAGCCAGTGTGCCAGGGTGGGCAGACCCGACATCGTCAACCGTACCCTGGGTTTCGCGGGTTCCGTCGCCATCGCGGTGGGTGGCGCGGCCGCCGGCGCGCTGCCGCAACGCGACCCGTTCGAGCACTGGCCGGCGATCCGCGAGCTGCGCGCCTTCCCCCTCGTCGGCGTCGCCGGCACCTACTTCGGCCTCGCCCTGCTGTGCGGCGCGTGGCTGCGGATGCGTGCCACCGCCGACACGCAACGCCCCGCCGACCTGGTCCGGACCCTGCTGTGGTGGGCCGCGCCGCTCGCGCTCACCGCCCCGATGTTCAGTCGAGACGTGTACAGCTATCTCGCGCAGGGCGCCATGGTCGGCCGCGGCCTCGACGCGTACCGCTGGGGCCCGTCCACCCTTGGCGGCCCGCTGGCGCTGGACGTCCCGGCGATCTGGCAGGACACGCCCGCGCCGTACGGCCCCGTGTTCCTGCGCTGCGCCTCCGCGGTCCTCGCCGGCACCGGCGAGCACACCGTCGCCGGCGTCCTGGCGATGCGGCTCGTCGCCCTCACCGGGGTCGCCCTGCTCGTCGCCTGCCTGCCGGGCCTCGCCGCCCGCTTCGGCGTGCCCGCGCAGCGGGCCCTGTGGTTCGGCGCGCTCAACCCGCTGCTCCTGCTGCACCTCGTCGCCGGCGCCCACAACGACGCCCTCATGGTCGGCCTGCTCGCCGCGGGCCTGCTCGCCGCCGCCCGCGACCGCCCGCTGCTCGGCGCCGCCCTCGTGACCGCCGCCGCCCTGGTCAAGGCCCCCGCCGTGCTCGCCCTGGTCACGGTCGTCGCGCTGTCGCGTGGCCGCGCCGGCGCCCTGATCCGCACTGCCCTCGGCGCCGCCCTCGCGTTCCTGGTGCTGCAGGCCGCGTCCGGGCTCGGCCTGGGCTGGATCGCCGCCCTCCACACCCCGACGACCGTGCGCAACGGCCTGTCGCTGAGCACCGACGCCGGCATGCTGCTCGCCGTGGCCGGCCACCCCGACGCGACAGCGGTCGTCCGGCTCGCCGGCGCCACTCTCGGCTGTGCCCTGGCCGGCTGGGCGCTGCTGCGCGCCCCGAACCCTCTCGCCGGGCTCGGCCTCGTCCTCGCCGCGATCGTCCTGTGCGGCCCGGTCGTGCATCCGTGGTACCTGCTGTGGCCGGTCGTCCCGCTCGCCGCCGGCCTGCGTCGCCAGCGTTCGGCCGCGGTACGGCTGTCGGTCGGCGCCGCGATGTTCCTGCTGCCGTTCGGCGCGCCCGGCTACCCCGAAGCGGTCGTGGCCGCCGCCTTCGGCACCGTCGCCGGCGTGCTGTACCTCCGCCTGCGCCCTCCGCTGCCCGTCCTCGTCCCGGCCACCTGACCGCTTTGCGGGGATACGGCCGCCGCCGTCCTCGTGGGACACGCCCGCCGGTCCCGGCGGCGCGCCCATGTCGAGCGTCACCCCGCGACGCGGCCGACGCCGGGGTCACGTGGCGGCCGCCACCGACGCCGCGATCACGCCGTAGCGCGGCCACGCTGGACGGGCGGCTGCACATCGCGGTCGCCGACACCGGCATCGGCATCCCGTTCGCCGAGCCGCGACCTCCGGCGGTGACGCAGGCGCCCCGTCCGGGGTGAGGGTCGGCCGCGCGCGGCCTGGCGGACCGGCTCGGCCTGCGGCGCAGGCTGGCGGCCGTCGCCGCGGCGCTGGCCACGCCCGCGGTCGCGGCGCGAGCCACGCCCACGGTCACGCCGCGGCGCGAGCCACGCCCACGGTCACGCCGCGGCGTGAGCCAGGCCCACGGTCACGCTCCAGCGCGGGCACGCCCGAGTTACGCGCGGCGTGAGCCACGCCCACGATCACGCCGCGGCGCGGCGTGAGCCACGCCCACGGTCACGCTCCGGCACGGGCTACGCCCGCGGTTACGCGGCGACCGCCGCGTACGCCTTGAACAGCAGCTCGTCCGGCGGCCCCGCCAGGGTGCCCGGGGTCGCGAGGCCGTCGAGGACGACGAAGCGCAGGGTCGCGCCCCGGGCCTTCTTGTCGACGCGCATCGCGGCGTGCAGGTCGGGCCAGGCGGCCGCGTCGTACGTGACGGGCAGGCCCAGCAGGGTGAGCACCCGCAGGTGGCGGTCGGCGACGTCGGCGGGGAGGCGGCCCGTGAGCCGGCCGAGCTCGGCGGCGTAGACGAGGCCGACGCTGACGGCGTGGCCGTGCTTCCAGCGGTACTGCTCGCGGCGCTCGATGGCGTGGCCGAGGGTGTGGCCGTAGTTGAGGATCTCGCGCAGGCCCGACTCACGCAGGTCGGTGGAGACGACCCTGGCCTTCACCGCGACGGCCCGCTCGACCAGCTCCGGCAGCACCGTGCCGTGCGGGTCGAGGGCGGCGGCGGGGTCGGCCTCGACGAGGTCGAGGATGGCGGGGTCGGCGATGAAGCCGCACTTGACGACCTCGGCCATGCCGGCGCGCAGGTCGTCGGCGGGCAGCGTGTCCAGGGTCGACAGGTCGCACACGACGCCGGCCGGCGGGTAGAACGCGCCGACGAGGTTCTTGCCGGCGGCGGTGTTGATGCCGGTCTTGCCGCCGACGGCCGCGTCGACCATGCCGAGCAGGCTGGTCGGGACCTGGACGAGGCGGACGCCGCGCAGCCAGCTGGCGGCGACGAAGCCGGCCAGGTCGGTGACCGCGCCGCCGCCGACGCCGACGACGGCGTCGCTGCGGGTGAACGCGGCCTCGCCGAGCGCGTCCCAGCAGCCGGCGGCGACCGTGATGTCCTTGCCCGCCTCGGCGTCGGGGACCTCCAGGGGCAGCACAGCGTGGCCGGCGGCGCGCAGCGCGGTCATGACCTGCTCAGCATGCCCACGCACGGGGCCGGCGAACAGGACCGCGACCTGGGCGGCGCCGCCCACCAGCTCGGGCACCCGGCCGAACAGCCCCCGCCCGATCAGCACCGAGTAGCCGTCGACGTCAACCACGGAATGAGCCACGGAAGAACCCCCGGAAGCAGCCACGGACGAACCGCCGGAAGATGCTGAGGAAGCGGTCACAGCTTGCCCGCCAGTTCGCCGGCGATGTCCTCGGGAGTGCGGCCGTCGGTGGCGACCGTGACCGTGGCGACCTGCTCGTACAGCGGCCGGCGCTGGTCGAGCAGGTACTTCAGCGTGGCCCGCGGGTTCAGCGCGAGCAGCGGGCGGCCGGTGCCGAGGCCGACCCGGGACACGGCGTCGGACAGCTCGACCGACAGGTACACCACGGTGTGGCCGGTGAGCAGGGCGCGGGTCTCAGGGGCGAGGATCGCGCCGCCGCCGAGGGCCAGGACACCGCCGAACGTCGCCAGCGCGTCGGCGACCGCGGCCCGCTCCAGGGCGCGGAAGTGCTCTTCGCCCTCGTCGATGAAGATCTCCGGGATCGGCTTGCCGGCGATGGTCTCGATGTCGGCGTCGACGTCGCGGAACGGCACGCCGAGCGCCTCGGCCAGCAGCGTCCCGACCGTCGTCTTCCCGGCCCCCGGAGGACCGACGAAAACCGCGCGCGGCCGCACGCCGCCGCCGGCAGAGACGCCAGAAACGCCGGCGCCGCCAGAGACACCGCCGCCGCCAGAAACGTCGTCGCCGCTCACCGGATCACCAGGTGCTCGAGGTAACCGGCGACGTTGCGCTGGATCTCCGACACCGAGTCGCCGCCGAACTTCTCCAGGGCGGCCTCGGCCAGCACCAGCGCGACCATCGCCTCCGCGACGACCGCGGCCGCCGGCACCGCGCACACGTCGGAGCGCTGGTTGATGGCGGTGGCCGCCTCGCCGGTGGTCACATCGATCGTCTGCAGGGCACGGTTGAGCGACGAGATCGGCTTCATCGCGGCGCGGACCCGCAGCGGCTCGCCGGTGGTGATGCCGCCCTCGAGCCCGCCGGCCCGGTCGGTGACGCGCCGCACGCCGTCGGCGGTGTTGATGATCTCGTCGTGCGCCTGCGAGCCGCGGGAGCGGGCCTGGGTGAACGCGTCACCGATCTCGACGCCCTTGATCGCCTGGATGGACATCAGGGCGGTCGCGAGACGGGCGTCCAGCTTGCGGTCCCACTGGACGTGGCTGCCGAGGCCCGGGGGCACCCCGTACGCCAGGATCTCCACGATGCCGCCCAGCGTGTCGGCGTCCTTCTTGGCGGCGTCGACCTCCTCGACCATCCGCGCGCTGGCGTCGGGGTCGAGGCAGCGCAGCGGGTCGGCGTCGATGCGGTCGAAGTCCTCGGGCCGGGGCAGCAGGCCGGGCTTGGCCGCGACCGAGCCGAGCTCGATGACGTGGGAGACGATGTCGACGCCGAGCGCCTGGCGCAGCAGGGCCTTGGCGACGGTGCCGACGGCGACCCGGGCGGCGGTCTCGCGGGCGCTGGCGCGCTCCAGGATCGGCCGGGCGTCGGTGTGCCCGTACTTCTGCATGCCGGCGAGGTCGGCGTGGCCGGGGCGGGGCCGGGTCAGCGGCGCGTTGCGGGCCTGCGCGGCGAGCACGTCGGGGTCGACCGGGTCGGCCGCCATGACGGTCTCCCACTTGGGCCACTCGCTGTTGCCGACGCGGATCGCGACGGGGCTGCCGAGGGTGCGCCCGTGCCGCAGGCCGCCGATGAACTCGACCACGTCCTGCTCGAACGCCATCCGCGCGCCGCGGCCGTAGCCGAGGCGTCGACGGGCCAACTCTGCCGCCACGGACGCGCTCGTCAACTCGATGCCGGCGGGAACACCCTCCAGGATCGCGACGAGTGCCGGGCCATGCGACTCACCTGCGGTCAACCAGCGCAACACGTCGCAAGTCTGTCACGGAGGTACGACACTTCCCACATTGAGGTAACGCAAGCCCGCCAGGCGGGACGACCCGGAACGCGTCAGGAGGACCGCAGCGCCGCCCGCATCGCGGCGACCGGCGCCTTCACCCCGGTGAACAGCTCGAACTGGTCGACGGCCTGCCACAGCAGCAGGTCCAGCCCCGACACGATCGCGCACCCCGCGGCCTGCGCGGCGGCGGCGAGCGGCGTCGGCCACGGCTCGTAGATGGCGTCGAACACGACCGGCCGCCCGGACCAGTCAGCGACGGCGAGGCTGTCCGCGGCACCCTTCGGCACAGTGGAGATCACCACTGGGAAGGCGGTGCACCCGGCCAGTGACGCCCAGGGCTCGTGCTCGAGCGCCACGTCGAGGGCCGAGGCGACCGGCAGCAGCTCCTCGTATGCCTCGCTGCGGCGGGTGTACAGGGTGACGTCGGCCGACAGCGCGGCGGCCGCGGCGATCGCGGCGCGGGCGGTGCCGCCGCCGCCGAGGACCGCGAGCCTCGGGGTGCGCGCGACGCCCGCCTCCAGCAGCGCCCGGACCATGCCGGGGGCATCGGTGTTGTAGGCGTGCCACCCGTACGCGCGGCGCACGAGGGTGTTGGCGGCGCCGATCGCGGCCGCGAACGGGTCGACCATCGCCGCGACCGTCAGCGCCACCTCCTTGAGCGGCATGGTGAGCGACAGCCCGGCCCAGTCGGCCTCGAGCCCGGTGACGAGCCCCGCGAGGTCGTCCGTGCCGCATTCGATCGCGGTGTACGACCAGTCGCGCAGCCCGGCGGCGGCATAGCCGGCGTTGTGGATCGCCGGTGAGCGGGAATGGCTCACCGGCTGGCCGAGGACCGCCGCTCGCACCTACTTGACGCCGTTCTTCTTGGCCTGCTCCCACAGCTTCTCGAACTCCGCGAACGTCTTGGCGTACGCGGTGTTCCCAGCGGTGTCGATGGCGCAGAAGAAGTAGTAGTCGTGCTTCGGCGGGTTGATCGCCGCCTTCAGCGCGCTGCTGCCGGGGTTGCTGATCGGCCCGATCGGCATACCCGGCACGTCGTGGGCGTTGTACGGGTTCTTCTTGTTGTGCAGCTCCGAGTTGAGCAGCTCGGTGGACGGCTTGGCGCCCTTGCCGGTGATGCGCAGGTAGTAGTTGACGGTGCTGTCGACCTGCAGGCAGTTGCACGGGAACTTGCCGGAGTACACCCGGTTGTACAGGACCCGCACGATGCCTTCCTGGTCCTTGTCCAGCCCCTCGACCTGGGCGATCGACGCGGCGATCAGCGCCTCGTAGGGCGAGATGCGCAGGGAGGTCTGCACGCCGTCGATGAACCCGGTGGTCTCGATCTCCTGGTTGAACCGCTTGATGATGATCTTCAGGATGCCGGTCGCGTCGACGTTCGGCGGGAAGTCGTAGGTGGCGGGGAACAGGAAGCCCTCGATGCTCTTGGCGACCTGCTTGCCGTCCTGGCGGGTGAACCACACGTCGCCCAGCCCGAGCGCCTTGGTGTCGGCGGCGGCCTTCTCGAACTCCTCGTAGGGGATCTTGGTGACCTCGGAGAGCTTCTTGAAGGTGTCCTGGTACGTGAGGCCCTCGGGGAGCGTGACCTTGTTGACGAGGCGGCTCTTCGGGTCGAGCATCAGCGACAGGGCGTCGGCGGCGCGCATCTGCTTGCGCAGCTTGTAGAAGCCCGGCTGCAGCTTCTTGCTGCGCTCGTCCTTCTTCGCGGCCTCGATGAACGCCTTCGCGCTCTTCACAACATCCTTTTCCGCCAGCGTGGCGGCGATGTCCGCGGCATACTGGTTGGGCAGGACCTCGACCGTCACCTCGCCGGTGCCGCCGCCGTTGTAGTCGGCAGCGGTGAACATGTCCTTGACCCGGTCCACACCGACATATGCCCCATACGCCAGGCCGCCGAAGACCAGCAGGCTGATGAAGAGCGCGAGGAAGGTCCTCCCGCCGCGCCCCTTCTTCCTGCTGCGGGTGCGGCCCGCAGCGGCGCGGCTGCGTCGGTGTCTGCTGGGGCGCTCCTCGTCGTCCCAGCCCAGGTCCAGCTCGTCCATCTGTCCTTCGCCTCCTGGCATTTCAGCCGCGAACCGCTCCGGCCCGGTGCGCGTCGAGCCATCGTTGCAGGATCTCCACCGCGGCCACCTGGTCGATGACCGCGCGTTGCCGTCTGCCCCGGACGCCGCGCTCCGACAGCCTACGTGTTGCGGCCGCGGTGGACATCCTCTCGTCCGTCAGCAGCACCGGCACAGGGTCCGCCAAAGCGGCGAGCCGATCCGCGTATTGCCTGATCAGCACCGCTGCTGGGCCTTCCTGCCCGGCGAGGTTGATCGGCAGCCCGACGATGATGGCGACCGCCTCGTACTCAGCGACCAGTCGCAGTATTTCGGACATGTCCGAAGGGATCTGGTCACTGTCCGTGGCCGGATCGCGCGGCACCGTCGCGACCGGGCTGGCGAGGATCCCATCCGGGTCGCAGACGGCGACGCCCACCCGGACGGTGCCGACGTCGACGCCGATCCGCCGGCCCCTGGTCCACGGCGTCACTCGCGCTGCGCTCACGGGTAGCACCCTATGTGCATCGCGCATCCCTCAAACGCGCGCGGGTAGGTGAATCGACGAATTCACCTACCCGCATGCGGCCGCGGCCGCGGCCGCGGCCGCGGCCGCCCCCCCCCCCCCCCCCACCGCGGCAAAAACCCCCGCGCCACCACCGGAAAAAGGGAGA
>NZ_JBFAIC010000050.1:0-89898 GCF_040654515.1 Dactylosporangium sp. NPDC050688 | reverse complement strand
GTGGGCGGGTCCGCCGGCGGACCCGCCCACGTCGCGCCGCGCCGTCAGCAGTTGCGCAGCTCCGGCGACTGGTTGAGCAACTGGCCGCGGGGCGAGACGAACGCCCGGTGGCGCTCGCCGCCGACGGCCGACGGGGTGAACGCGGCGACGCGGTGGCAGTTCTGGAACGCGAGCCGCACCGCGAAGTGCCGCTCCAGGCCGCCGCGGATCGCGTCGCTGGCCAGGGCCCGCAGCAGCTGCCCGCGCTCGGCCTCGCCCGGCGGCGGGACCTCGTGGTCGGCGAAGTCGCCGCCGGAGGCGTGCAGGTCGGCGGCGACGCCGCTGATCACGCTCCAGGCGTACGGCAGCGAGTCGCGCACGCAGGCGACGAACTCGGCGTCGTCGACGGGGCCGGCCTCGGCCCGCTCCAGCAGGGCGGTGGGGACGTCGAGGGACATGGGATCTCCTTCGGTCGGTGCGCGGCGGCGCTCGCCGCGCACGGCAGGCGAAAGCGGTCTTCGCTCGCTTAGTGGTATCGGTTTTCATTTCCACCGTCAACGCACCGCGCGGTGCACGATCGGGGTCGAATGTTCAGCGGATGCAGGTTCAGCTGACCGGCCTTACCGTTCACCCATGGTGACGATGGATTCGGTGCACGACCTGGAGCGCGAGATCTCCTGGCTCACCGTCGCCGGTCACCTCACCGCGGACCGCAGGGACTATCTGCGGACCTGCCTGGGCAAGGCCCTGGCCGCCTGCCCGCGCGCGGTCATCGTCGACCTGCGCGACTTCGACGACGTCAGCGGCACCGCGGCGGCGCTGTTCGGCGCCGCCCAGCTCACCGCGCGGCGCGACTACGGTGTCGCCCTGCTGTGGGTGATGCCGTCGCGGGGCGCGCTGCGCGCGAGGCTCGACGCTCCGTACTGGCGGCGCGCGCTGCGCCTGCACGACGACCCCGACCAGGCCCTCGCGGCCGTGGACGCCGGCCCGCCACCACCGGAGCAGTTCCGGGTCGCGCTGCGGCCCGACGCGCTCGCGGCCAGCCGGGCCCGCGACCTGGTGCAGGAGGCCTGCGCCACCTGGGGCGTGCCGCAGCTGGCCGCGACGGCGGGCCGGATCGTGGTCGAGCTGGTCCTCAACGCCGTCATCCACGCCGGCACCGAGTGCACTGTCACGGTCAGCCGGCGGGGCGCGTACCTGTGGATCTCCGTGCGGGACGGCGCGACGGCACCCCCTCGGCTGCTGCCCGCCCGGCCGACCGGCCTGCACCTGCTCGACCGGCGGGCCGCGGCCTGGGGCTGGCTCGGCGGCCCGGCGGGCAAGACGGTCTGGGCCGCCGTGCCGCTGCCGGCCTGAAAGTTTCAGCGCCGCCGGGGCCGGCGGAAAATCCTGCAACCATCCTGCGAACGGCTATGCCTTGCGCGAGGAAAACGCTTTCCTTAGTGTCCGATTCGTCGGCACGAAGGTCCGCCCTCCGTTCCTCGCCCGGAACGCCGCCGAGGACCTCACCGTGCGCACCCGTGCGACATCCCCTACGTGCGCACTGTCACCCCGGAGGATTCATGCGTCTACACATCGGTTCCCGGCTGCGGTCGCGCCGGTGGCCGGCCGCCGCGGCCGCCGCCGTGACCGCGGCCGGCGTGGTACTGGCCACGCAGGTCGCGTTCGCCGACACCGCGTTCACCGCGACGTTCGAGGACGGCTCCACCAGCGGCTGGTCGAAGTCGGGTGGCACCTGGAGCGTCGTCACCGACGGCAGCAAGGTCCTGCAGCAGTCCAACGCCGGCAGCGAGAACGCCCGCCAGTTCGCCGGTGACAGCGGCTGGACCAACTACACCGTCCAGGCCTCCGTGAAGCCGCTGACGCTGGGCTCCGGCGGCTTCGCCGGCCTGCTCGCCCGCTCCACCGGCTCGACCACCTTCTACCGGCTCGCGCTGCTGCCCGGCAACGCGGTGCAGCTGCAGGCGGTCAACGGCGGCTCGGTCACCGTCCTGGGCAGCGCGTCGCGCAGCGTCGCCACCGGCACCTGGTACACGCTGGCCATCACGGTCAACGGCAGCACGATCAGCGGCACGGTGGACGGCGCCACGGTCGCCACCGTGACCAACGCGGCGATCGCCAAGGGCCGCATCGGCCTGCAGACCGCCTACGCCAGCGCGAACTTCGACAACGTCACGGTCACCACCGGCGGCACCACCCCGACCCCGTCGCAGCCGACCGGGCCCGCTTCCCCGTCGCCGTCGCGCACGCCCAGCACGTCGCCTTCGTCCAGCCAGCCGCCGACCAGCCAGCCGCCGTCCTCCGCCCTGTACGTGGCGCCGAACGGCACCGCCGGCGCGGCCGGCACCCAGGCCAGCCCGACGACGCTCGCCTCGGCGATCACCCGGGTCACCGCCGGCGGCACGATCTTCGTGCGCGGCGGCACGTACAACCAGTCCTCGACGATCACGATCGCCCCCGGCAACAACGGCACGTCGGGCGCGGCCAAGCACATCACCGCGTACCCGGGCGAGACGCCGGTGTTCAACTTCTCCGCGCAGAGCGAGGACCCGGCCAACCGGGGCCTGGCCGTCAACGGCAACTACTGGCACATCACCGGCATCATCGTGGAGCGCGCCGGCGACAACGGCATCTTCGTCGGCGGCAGCAACAACACCGTGGAGCGGGTCATCACCCGGTTCAACCGCGACAGCGGCCTGCAGATCTCCCGCATCGCCTCCGACACGCCCAAGGCGCAGTGGCCGGCGAACAACCTCGTCATCAGCTCCGAGTCGCACGACAACGCCGACTCCGACGGTGAGGACGCCGACGGCTTCGCCGCCAAGCTCACCGTCGGCACCGGCAACGTGTTCCGGTACACCGTGTCGCACAACAACATCGACGACGGCTGGGACCTGTACACGAAGACCGACACCGGCGCGATCGGCCCGGTCACCATCCAGGACTCGCTGGCCTACAACAACGGCACGCTCAGCAACGGCACGGTCAACAGCAACGGCGACCGCAACGGCTACAAGCTCGGCGGCGAGGACATCGGCGTCAACCACGTGGTGCAGCGCAGCATCGCCTACCGCAACGGCAAGCACGGGTTCACGTACAACAGCAACCCGGGCTCGATGACGATCTCCAACAACCTGTCGGTCGACAACGCCGAGCGCAACTTCTCGTTCGACGCCGGCTCGCACACGTACCGGAACAACACGTCGTGCCGCTTCAGCAGCGGCGGCTCCAACGACAAGACCATCGGCAACGCCGACAGCTCCAACCAGTTCTGGACCGGCACCAACGGCTCCCGCTGCACCACCTACAGCGGCGCCCTGGCCTGGTCCTTCGCCGCCGACGGCCACCTGGTCGTGACCCTCGGCGGGCGCACCGTCAGCCTCTAGTCACACCCCGCCGAGGCCGGGTCAGGGGCACGCACGCCCCTGGCCCGGCCGCCGGTCACCGCAGCAGCGGTACACCCGGACCGCAGCAGCGGCCGCCGCCAGCACCGCCAGCGGCAGCGGCCCGGGGGTGCATAGGATCGCCGGTATGGCGCTGCGACCGGCTCACCTGATCATCAAGGCGCTCGACGCCTCGGCGGTCGGCCGGTTCTGGGCGGAGGCGCTCGGCTGGCACGCGTGCCGCGGCGCCGCCGGCGTGACCACCTACGTCGGGCCCGCCGGCGGCCTGGTCTGGCCGGACCCGGTCGTCGTCGGCCTCGACATCGTGCCCGTCCCGGAGCCCAAGTCACCGCTGAAGAACCGCACCCACCTCGATCTGGCCACCACCTCCGCGGCCCATCAGGCGCAGCTCGTCGCGCGCCTGCGCGACCTCGGCGCGACGCCCGCCGACGTGGGCCAGGGCGACGTGCCGTGGACGGTCCTGGCCGACCCGGAGGGCAACGAGTTCTGCGTGCTGGAGCCCCGCGACCGCTACCGCGACACCGGGCCGGTCGCCGCCGTCGTCGTCGACTGCGCCGACCCGTGGGCCATGGCCCGGTTCTGGGGCGAGGCGATGGACTGGACCCTGCACGAGGTCACCACCGACCTCGCGGCGCTGCGCCGCGCCCAGGGCACCGGCCCGTTCCTGGAGTTCATCCGTACGCCCGGTGCCAGGACCGTGCCGGACCGTGTCCATCTCGACCTGCTGCCGGACCCGGGCGACGACCGGGCCGCCGTGGTCGCCCGGCTGCGCGCCCTCGGCGCCACCGACCTGGACGTCGGGCAGGGCGACGTGGCGTGGACCTGCCTGACCGACCCCGACGGCCACGAGTTCTGCGTCCTCGCCCACCCCTGAAGCGGCGCGTCGCAGCCCGCCGGCCCGGCCAGGCGGCGTCACACCGGCGCCGTGCGCGCACTGCGACCCGCCGGGAGGGCATGCCTCCCGGCGGGTCCGTGCACGCTGCGCCAGGTCAGCACCAGCCGGTCGAGACCGGGGCGCTCTGGAAGGAACCGGAGACCGCGACCACCGTCGTGCGGCAGTCCGATCCCCAGGTCTCGGTCGTGGCGGTCACCTCGGCCGTGCCGGCCTGCGCCGGCACCGTGAGCTGCCGGTCGACGTAGTAGGCGCGGTACGTCTGCCCCCAGCGCGGGTCGGTGTACGGCTCCCAGTACTGCCGGGTGATGGTGATCCGGAAGGACGTCTCCTCCACGGAGTTGTCCTTGAAGCCGATCACCGTGGTGCCGTCCTGCGCCCTGGAGATGGTGCGCACGTTGCTCGGCGCCGCGAGGGTGGCCGTGTACGTCCTGCAGCCCAGCAGCGGGTTGCCCGGGTTGGGCGCGCCGGCCGGCACCACGCTGATCGCCCACGCGCACACCTGGTGGGTGCCGAGCCCCGCCGGGACCGTGGCGTCGTAGCCGCGGTACGCCCCGTAGGCCGGGTACACGTCGGCGACGTCCGGCCGGTACGTGTCGGCGGCCAGGGTCCGCTTCCAGGCACCGTCGATGTAGATGTCCACGACGAGCGGCGCCGCGCCGCTGTCCCGGTCGATGCCCCACCCGGTGACCCGCACGGCGCCGCCGACGTACGTGACCGTGTCGAGCGTGCCGTGCACCGGCGTGTCCCGCGGCGCCGGCGGCGGGTCCTCGCCACCGTCACCGCACGCCGGCGGTGGCACCGGCTGGTCGCACATCGGCGCGGCACCGGCCGGGCCGGCGGGGATGACGACCGCACTGAGCAGACCGGCCAGCGCGACCGCGCCGAGCCGGAGAAGGTGTCGTTTCACGTTTTCCACTCCTTCACATCAGGTCACCATTCGGCGATGACGGAAAGGAATCTAGGAATTGCTACGGCTGCTTGTGCAATACACCGCCGACCGTGGCACGAAGTCGGGAGACCAGCCGAAACACGAGGCCAGAAGCCCGGATCCCGGGACATCGCCCGGGACAGAATTCGGGACTCCTGTCCCTGTCCACCCGGGTCGACCGGCTGTTCCACTACCTCAGACACGGCTTGCATATATTGACGTTTGTAAATCTTTGGCGCCAATTCTAGACCTGGCTCCCGACGGCGGGTGGCGCGCGACACACGGCAAGTTGTTGAAGCTTCAAGAGCAGCGGCCGATGCTCGTTGGTGAAACCTGCTCGCGCGGCGGTGGAGCCCCGGCGCGTTCGACCAGGCGCACGAGCTGACCCCGCAGCAGGTGACCGCCCTGCTGCTGCGGGTCCGGCCGACGGCCTGAGGCTCGACGCGGACCGCCGGCATCACAGGACCGCCGGCACCGTGCCGGGAGAGAGGATGGAGCGGTGACCGACGACCGATCCGCCGCCGAGCCGCGGTGGCTGACCAGCACCGAGCTCGACACGTGGATGAACCTCGTGCAGGTGCTCATGCTGCTGCCCACCGCGCTGGACCGGCAGCTGCGCGAGGAGGCGGGCATCCCGCACGCCTACTACCAGATCCTGGCCACGCTCAGCGACGAGCCCGGCCGCGCCATGCGCATGACCCACCTCGCGCGGCTCGTCGGCAGCACCACCACCCGGCTGTCGCATGCGGTCACCAGCCTCGAGGAGCGCGGCTGGGTGCAGCGGCGGGCCTGCCCCGCTGACAAGCGGGGGCAGATCGCCGCGCTCACCGACGCCGGTATGGACGTGCTACGTACCGCCGCGCCCGGCCACGTCGCCAAGGTCCGCCGGCGCATCTTCGAGCACCTCACCCACGACGACGTCACCCTGCTGCGCGACATCACCGCCAAGATCGTCCCCGCGCTCAACGACCGCTGAGCCGGCGCCGCTGCCATACGCTTCGGCAGATGGACTCCTCCGCATCGGACGAGCTCGCCGCGCGGCGGGCCCGCACGCTGGACGCCGCGCGCCCCGACGCGGTCACCGCCCGCGCCACCGTCCGGGGCGTACCGATCCAGAGGTACTGTCCCCCGCAATCCCTTGGCGGGCAAGGGGTGCGGTGGCAGGTGCGGAATTTCCTCAGTTGCCCGCTACCGCTTTACGGGGTGTCCGGACCTTTCGATGATGTCGCCAGGCACATCGGGGGAGGCAGCCGTGACAGACCGCGGCTGCTGCACATCCCGCAGCGACGCGTCGGGCCGGCTGCTGAGCAGCTCCAGGGCGATCTTCCGGCCGCGTATACGCAGGAGACCGTTCCGGGGCGGAGCCCGGCACTCCATCGGGTGACGAGTGGCGCGACCATGTCATTCTGGGTGCATGGCCAATCGACGGAATGTGATCATCGCGTCGGGGTTGGTTTGCGCGAGCTTCTTCGGTGTCGCATGGTTCCTTACCGGCCAAGGACTGGACAACGCGGAAAAATGGGTCTCGATCGTCGGCATGTTCGTGTCGGTCTGCCTTGGCATCGGCGGGGTGGCGCTGGGCTGGCTCACGTGGCGCCAGCCGCAGGGCACCACGCCGCCCTCGCGGGTATCGGCGTCAGGCGCCGGGGCGACGGCGATCGCCGGTGACAGCGAAGGTGACATCGACACGGAAGTCTCAGGCGTCCGCACCCCACAAGGCGCCCCTGCGCCCGCACCCGCACAGATCTCCGCGAGCGGCGACGGATCGACGGCCATCGGCGGTGACAACCGGGGCAACATCAGGAGCAGGGTCAGCGGGACCGACCAGAGCGCGCGCCCTTGACCTCCACCGGTGACGACGGAGCGGGCGAGGGCGTCCCATCGCCGCAGCAGGCGCGCACGAGCGTTGCCCAGGGCCACGGCTCGGTCGCTGTCAGCGGTGACAACACCGGCTCCATCAGCACCAACATCGTTCAGAACGTCCGGCAGTTCCTGGTATTCGGCCGCCGGACGCGCACGAGCGTCGACCAGGCCGCCGAGCACCTCGCGGTGCTCGTGGAACGGCAGTGGTCGAAGGAGGCCCTCCGCCTGAAACTGGGCGCAGACGACCGGCTGGAGATCCGATGGGGTCCCGCGCCGGCCCGGGTGTGCGCCAGCGCCACGGAGTCAAGGAAGTGGATGGCGAAGCACGCGCCCTCCACCGTCAAGCGTCGTGGCGAACAGTGGGCCACGTCGGATGCTGCTCTCGCCGGCGTCGACCTCGACCTCGTCGACGCCTGGATGAACAGCACGCCCTCCCGCCGGCTGATCGTCCTCGGTGATGCGGGGTCCGGCAAGTCGCACCTGGCGCTTCGGGCCCTCATCGCACTGATCACGCGGAGGGCCGATTTTGACGCCGTCGTCCCGGTGCTCATCCCCGTGGCGTCCTGGGATTCCGGCAGCGTCGCCGCATGGCTGGAGAACTGGCTCGTCCGCAACTACCGGTTCCTCGGCGACCCCGCACCCGGGCGCGACGGTGACTCGTACGCGGCAGCGCTCCTGCGCCTCAACAAGATCGCGATCATCCTGGACGGCTTCGACGAACTGCCGGCGAGCAGCAGGCAGGACTTCGTTAGGCAACTCGGTCTTGAGCTTCCGGGCCATCCACAATGGGCGATCCTGCTGACGAGCCGCCCGGCGGAGTACTCCGCGGTCGCGTTCTCGACCGACTCACCCGGCCTCGGCGGCGCGATGGGCGTGAGGTTGCTGCCGCAGCGCGGCAACGAGGTCATCGACTATCTGGCCGGTCGGTCCCTGCGCGCCGGCCGGTGGAAGGACGTGGCGGATTCCATCCGGCAGGGGCACATCATCGCGGCGGTGCTGGAGACCCCCTTGATGGTCATGCTCGCCGATGCGGTGTACAACTCCGACCCGGACCGTTCGCCTCCACCGGAAGAGCTCCGCGCGTTCGCGGATCCCAAGGAGGTCGAGCAGCACCTGCTGGACAGCTACGTGCCGGCCCAGTTCGGCGACGAACGCCGGTGGAAGCTCGCGGACGTCAAGCGGTGGCTCAACTTCCTCGCGTCGACCCTGAACTCGCGAGCGAACCCGACCGACCTCACCTGGTGGAATCTCCGGCCGGCGGCAAACGGCGACCGGCGTCACACACGCTGGATCCAGCTCACGGTGTTCGTCGCGATCGTGGTGTGGACCGCGCTGTCGGCCACCACGTTCACCGGCTGGGTGTATCAGAACCTGCAGCACGGTCTCTTCACCGGCGCCCGCATCGCCACCGCCGCTGCGATCGGCTACCTCACCACGCTGCTGCTGACCAAGAACCTCCAGGCCAGCCTCCTCGCCGCCCTCGGCGCATACATCGCCGGCACGGTCACGGCGAGCTACGATCTCGCCGTCTGCGCCGCGATAGCGGGCGGGTTCGCCTGGCGCCCGCTATCGGTACGGCGGTCCCCCTGGTGGCACTACCTCGTGTTCGGCAGCGTCGTGGGCACGGCCGGCGCGCTCGTCCAGTCCACCGATCCCCCGTTCGACTCCACACCCGACAAGGCGACGGACCCACCCTGGACGCAGGGATTCGGGTCCGGATTCATCGACGGTTGGGTGAACCGAGGGGACGAGGTCGTCAACGGCTGGCTGCTGTCGGCGATCATGTCAGGTGTACTGCTGTGGGCAGCGATCCGCTCGGCGCCCCAGAGCGAGCAGTACGGACCGGTACGTGCCCACCGCTGGGGACCACTCGGCCATGCTGTCGGCTTCGGCCTGCTGGTCGGCGCCGTCGACAGCTGGGCGAACGCGGCCGGACCGGGCGTCACCGACGGTTGGCTGACCGGTCCCGCAGACGGATTCGCCATCGGCGTCGTCGTCTGGTCCTTGGCCGGCCTGCTCTCGCGGGGTGCTCATACGGCCTCGCCCCAGGTGCCACGGCAACGAGCACGCCGATCCGGGCCGGCCGCTCGCCGTCAGGAAGTCCGCCATGCCTGGCGCGCGGCACTGATCGCCGGATTGGTGGCGCTCGGCCTGAACGGGATGGGCTACAGCGCACGAACCGACATGACCCAGCCATGGGGCCAGTCGGCCGCAGCGGCGTTCGGGGTTGCGCTCGTGGTCTGGTTCGTCCTGCATCCCGACCGGCTCGCACCACACCGCCGGCGCCGCGGGGGCAGGTTCGGCATCTGGGTCGCTGCCTGCACGATCGCCGGTGCCACCGGGTATCTCGATGCCGTTTCGGCGGGAGGGGCCCGCGGCATCATCACCGGGCTCAGCATCGGACTGACGTTCCTGTACGCCAGGTACACGCTGTCCCTGCGGGTCACCACGCCGGCCACGGCCGCGCGCAGCGTGTTCCGAAGCCCTCTGGACGCCGGCATGCTCGTGGTGATGCTGGTGGGGATCGTCGCGGGATTTGCCTACGGCCTCATGTTCGGCATGGCGTTCGGGCTGGCGGTGCAGGTGTCACGCGACGTTTCCCAGCGGCACTTCCCGTCGCGTGGGCCCAATGTCTCATGGCTCGGCGTGGTGGGAGGTCTGATCCTGGGTGCCGTTGCCGCAGTGGCAGCGGGTTTCAGCGGCATCGCCCCGGGCTGGCTGGTGCCATTCGGTCTGGCCACCGGCGCCGCCGCAGCCGTCGCGTTCGGCACCCACGGCAGAGTCCTGCCCGAGAACGTGGTCATGACCCCACTGGATCTGCTCCGGGCCGATCGGCGAACGTTCCTGACCGCACTCCTGATCGTCGCGGTGGCACCGGGGCTGGCGGCCAGCATGTACATCTCGGCCCGAGGGGGCACCACGCAGGCCTGCGCCGTCGCGGCCGTGCAGATCACTTTCACCTACGGGCTGACCGCCGGCCTGCTGGTCGCGTCGGCGCAGTCACGATATGGGGCGTACACGCTGTGGCGGCTGATCTACTGGGTCCGGGACCGCCTGCCGCTGCGTCTGATGACGTTTCTGGTTGCCGCACACGACCGCGGAATTCTCCGGCAGAACGGGGTGACCTACCAGTTCAGGCACCAGTTCCTCCAGGACCGGCTGGAAAAGGTCCAGGACGACGGGCCGGCCGAGACCACTGAGCGGTAGGCGCCGCACCGGTCTGCACCACGTCGGCCAGGCCCGCGCCCAAGAACAGCAGCAGGAACAGCGGTAACAACGCCAGCTGAGCGAGCAGCAACAGCGGCGTCGCGGCGAGCAGCCGCCGGCTGCTGCCGCCCGCGAGCCCGCTGAAGCCGCGACGACCAGCGGCACCACCACGAAGTTCACCACCAGCGTCGCTGCCAGGAACCGCCCATCCCGCCACGACCGGACCAGCTCCCGAGCGGGGACCTGCAGAAACGTCACATACAACAAGGCGCCGAGCACCGGGTTGATCAGCCACTCCAGCCCTGGTCCCGTGCGCCGCACCAACCAGCCCACCGCGGCCCCAGCAACGATCGCACCGAGATACACCGCGACCTGATGACGCTCCATCAACGCGGCCACGCTCCGCGGGTCCTGCGCCACCTACGCTCCCTGCCCCGCGCCGACAGCACGCAATACGCTCGAACGGACCCGGCCGGTTGACCACGAACCGAGCCGGCGCCTTCCGGCACGGCCACGACGAACCCATCAGTTCCGCGAGCAGAGCCTGCGTTTCCGCTGAACAGATCGGTCAACGGCGCACCCGATAGCGCAGGTGAAGCACCCGGTTGCCCTGAATCACCACGTCAGGATCCTCCAACAGGTGCTGCGCGTGGACCGACCCAAAATAGCGCTTGCCGGACCCGAACACGACGGGTACGACGTCCATACGCACCTCGTCGATCAGGCCCGCGGCAAGCACCTGGCCACCGACGTCGCCAGCGGCGACCTCGACCAGGCGGTCACCCGCAAGCTCCTGCGCCTTGGCCACGGCTGCCTCGACGCCGTCGACGAAGTGGAACGGCGCCTCGGGGTCCCAGTCCTCGGGCGCCGGCCGGTGCGTCACGACGACCACGTGGTCGATCCCGCCCGGAGGCTTCCCGTCCCAGCCGTCCGTCAGGTCGAAGACGTGGCGGCCGACGATCGTGACGCCGATCTGGTCCCAGTACGGCCGGGTGTAGTCGTAGGACGTCTGTGACACCTTCAGCTCGCCGCTCTCGTCCAACGGGACGTCACCGCTGGACAACCAGTCGAACAGCGGTCCGGGCTGGTCATTCTCGTCCGCGACGAAGCCGTCCACCGACACCGAGCTGTACATGACCACCTTGCCCACGGAGCTCTCCTCTGCCTTGGGATGCCCCCAAATTAGCGTGTTGTGAGCTGTCGCTCTTGTAAGAAATCAATCGGCCGGCAGCGGCCAGCCGTCTAGCACGTGGCCGGGATGTTCGCGCAGGAACCGCCGCCGGACTTCGGCGTACCGGGTCGGCGTGAGCCCGGTGAACGCCCGGAACTCGTGGCCGAAGTGGGCCTGGTCGAAGTAGCCTGCGCCACCGGCGAGGTCGCCCCAGTCGATCGGTCCGGCGGGGTCGATCGCGAACACGGTGGCGGCGAAGCGGTAGGTGCGGGCCAGCCGCTTCGGCGTGACGCCGATGAGCTCCTTGAACCGCTGTGCCAGATGAGTGCTGCTGACACCGGCTGCCCCGCTCAGGTCGCCGATCGCCACCGCCCCGCTGGTCGCCGCGATGACGCTGCTCGTATGGCGGACCAGCCCCAGGCCGGCGGTCTGGCACAGCCGTCGCATCAGCTCCTCCTCGAGCACCGTCAGCATCTCGTGCGGTCCGTCCGCCGTGGCCAGCCGGTCTCGCAGCTCAGCAACGGCGGGCCGGCCCCAAACCTGCTCCACCGGCACCGGCCGGTCACACAGCTCGGCCGCGGGCATCGGCAGGAACGGCGCCAGCCCCCACGGCTTGACGTGCACGCCGACGGACCGGGTCCGGAGTGGGTAGCCGAACTCCAACGCGCGGGTGGGCGTGGTGACCACGCAGCCGTCGGCGTACTCGGCCGTCTCGATGTCCGTGCCGGCGCGGATGCGGAACGGCGCCCCGAGGTTGACGATGAGCAACGCCGCCGGCATCGGCGGCAGCGTCAGCCGGGCGTACGGCGGCGCACCCTCCAGGTAGTAGAGGTCGTCGATCAGCCCGTCCAGCGGCGGTCGCGGCACTCTGGACACGTACTCCACGCCCACAGCATCGCCGACGCCCCGCCGGCATCGCGCGCCGGGATGGTCCAGCCGCGCTGCCGCCAGCATCGAGCCGGTGCCGATCCCGGACGAGCGCCCGGGCCTGCCACACCAGCCACGCGCCGCCGATCTCGGCGACGGCGGCGAGCACTCCACCCTGCACCCATGATTCGCAACGCTCCGCTCCGCTCCGGCCCGCTCATCCGAGCTCTCCGGAGGTGTCGGGGCGGCCGATGGTAAGGAACGGGATCGGGCAGTCGGCGCAGGTGCAGTTGGTGAGGCTGTCGCAGCGGGCGTCGACGACCTCGGACAGCGTGCCGCGGATCGCGGTGAGGTCGGCGATCCTGGCGTCGATCTCAGCGATCTTCTGTATCGCCCGTTGCCGCAGGTCGGCGGTCGGGTGCCGGCGCCGGCCGGCGTCGAGGAGCTCAGCCACCTCGTCGAGGGTGAACCCGAGCCGCTGCGCCGCCTTGATGACGTTGAGGAGGGCGACGGTGTCCGGCGGGTACAGCCGGTGCCCGCCGAGCGAGCGCGACGGCTCGCTGAGCAGCCCGCGCCGCTCGTAGTAGCGCAGCGTCTGGATGTTCACCCCCGCCCGCTCGGCGACCTCGCCGGTGCGCAGCCCCGCCCGGTCCGGGGCGCCCATCACGCGGCCGTCCGGGTCGCCGGGGTGTGCCGCACCCTCGCGTGCGCCGCGGTGACCAGGTCGAACTCGGCCGGCCGCACCGGCTGGTCGGCCGTGGGCAGGGTGCTCGCGTCGGGCACCTCGAACGCCATGACAGGCTCCTTGGACGGGTGATGCGGCGCCCCGCCGGCGCCGCCTGCCACAACGGTAAACCTGTACCTACGTACCGGATGCAAGTGCGGGCCGGGCGCCGTCGCGGACGCCGGCGAGCAGGTTCGCGACGGTGTGCGACCGCACGCTCGGCGGCGGCCCGTCGGTGTGCCGCCCGGCCACAGCCCGTACGTGCTCCTCGGCGGTCCCGGCCAGCCCGTCGTACACGGTGGTGAACACCTCGAGGGCCGCCGCGCGCGGCCAGCCGGCCGGCAGCAGGGCGACCGGCAGCCGCGGGTCCAGGACGGCGAAGCGGCGGTAGGTGTCCATGACCTCGGTGCGGGCGCGCACCGCCGCCGCACCACCTACCCGCCGGGCCCGCACGTCCGGCAGCAGCGGCCGCCACCGCTGCAGGAACGACTCGTAGTGCGCCGCGATGGCCGCGATGTCCCAGGCCCGCAGCGGCTCGCGGCCCGTCATCGCGCCGAGCTCGACGTGCCTGGCCCGGAACACGGTGACCGCGCCCGGTGCCACCTCGGCGAGCTGCGCCGTGGAGGCCGGCGTGAGCGGGTGCGGCGAGATCCACAGCCCGTCGTACAGCGGCGCGTACCCCAGCCACCGCAGCTGCCCGCGCAGTGACCGGCGCCGGGTCCGCTCCTGCTGCGGCAGGGAGAACGCGATCAGCGTCCACCACCCGTCCCAGGGCTCGGCCGCCGCCGCCGACTGCACGACCCAGCGCCCGCCGTCCGACAGGTGGGCAGCGGCCGCCGGCGCCAGCTGGTACGAGCTGTGCCGGCCCTGCCGGCTGCCGAGCAGGACGCCACGGCGGGCGAGCCGGCTGATCGCGGTGCGGGCGCCGGCCTCGCTGACCCCGGTCTCGACCAGCAGCGCCACGATGGCCGCGGACGGCAGCCAGGCCCCGGTGCGCATGGTGTAGTCCGCGAGCAGGGTCACCGCCAGGCCCTGCGGGGCGGGGCCGGACTGCCGCCGGGGCAGCCGGACCGCCGCGACGTCCTCGTCCGGGAAGATCTCCTCGATGTCGAACGGGCTGGACACACGACCTCCGACGGTAGGAGCGGTAGGAGCGGCGGGAGCGGCGGGACCGGTCGACTGTAACGCCCGCACACCGAGCGAACGGCATCGATTGACACTTTCGGGGACCAGAGGCACACTAAGTGCCGCGCATGGTTCGGGAGCCGCGCTGTCCTCGTCGATCCGACGGATCGATCTCGCAAACGGGCCGCGACACGGGTCGCGGTATCGGAGGAAATGGCGCATGCACATCACCTGGAAAGTCCTGATCGCCCCCGCCGCGGCGATCCTCGCCGCCGGCCTGAGCCTGGTGGCCCTGCGGCCCGCCTACGCGGCCGCGCTCACCGAGGTCACCAACTTCGGCACGAACCCCGGCGGCATGCGGATGCACGTCTACGTGCCGGACACCCGCCCGGCCAGCCCGGCGATCGTCGTGGCCATGCACGGCTGCGGCGGATCCGGGCCCGGCTTCTACTCCGGCAGCGAGTTCGCCACCCTCGCCGACCGGTACGGCTACATCGTGATCTACCCGACCGCCACGCAGCAGGCCGGCTTCGGCAACTGCTTCGACACCTGGTCCGACGCGGCCAAACGGCGCGGCGGCGGCAGCGACCCGGTCTCGATCGTGTCGATGGTGACCTACGTCCAGCGGCAGTACGGCGGCGACCCGAACCGGGTCTACGCCACCGGCAGCTCATCAGGCGGCATGATGACCAACCACATGCTCGCCCTCTACCCGGACGTGTTCAAGGCCGGCGCGGCGTTCATGGGCGTGCCGTTCAACTGCTTCGCCGGCGCCGCGGACTACCCGCCCGGCAGCAGCCGGTGCACCGGTAACGGCGGCCTGGACCGCACCCCGCAGCAGTGGGGCGACGCCGTGCGCCAGGCATATCCCGGGTACACCGGACCCCGCCCCCGCATGCAGCTGTGGCACGGCACCAGCGACACGCTCGTACCATACCGGCTGCTGCAGGAGGAGATCGAGCAGTGGACCGACGTGTTCGGGCTGAGCCAGACCCCGACGTCGACGGACACGCCGCAGTCCGGGTGGAACCGCCGCCGCTACGCCGACCCGTCCGGCACCGTGCAGGTCGAGGCCTACAGCATCCAGGGCGCCGGGCACAGCCTGCCGTCCGGCGGCATGGCCGCCTACGCCGTCGCGTTCTTCGGCCTCACCACACCCGGCGGCCCCAGCAGCCCGCCCAGCTCCGCGAGCCCGTCCGTGCCGCCGGTGTCCAGCCCGCCGGTGTCCAGCCCGCCGCCCGGCGGCACCGCCTGCCGGGTCACTGACGAGGTCAACGCCTGGAACACCGGGCTGACCGAGAACATCACCATCACCAACACCGCCACCACCGCGGTCAACGGATGGGCGCTGGCCTTCACCCTGCCGGCCGGGCAGACCGTCACCTCGAGCTGGAACGCCACGATCAGCCCGAGCAGCGGCCAGGTGACCGCCCGCAATGTCAGCTACAACGCGGTGCTCGTCCCCGGCGCGTCCACGACCGTCGGCTTCCAGGCCAACCACACCGGCAACACCGCCCGGCCGGCCGCGTTCACCCTCAACGGCGCCGCCTGCACGCTCGCCTGACCCGACCGTCCGCTCCGACATCCTTGGAGGAGGACCCTGATGGAGCTCTCCCGTCGCCGGCTGCGCACGGCCGCCGCCGGCACCCTCGCACTCGCCCTGGCCGCCGCCGGTGGTGCCCTGTTCACGACCGTCGCCAACGCCGCCGCCGGCTGCCGCGTCACCTACGCGGTGTCCAGCTCGTGGCCCGGCGGCTTCGGCGCCGACGTCACCGTCACCAACCTCGGCGACCCCGTCAACGGCTGGACCCTGACCTGGACGTTCGGTGCCGGCCAGACGGTCAGCCAGCTGTGGAACGGCACCGTCACGCAGTCCGGCGACCGGGTGAGCGTCGCCAACGCCGCCTACAACGCCTCGATCCCCACCGGCTCGTCCGCGTCGTTCGGCTTCAACGGTACGTGGAACGGCACGAACCCCGCGCCGGCGAGCTTCGCGCTCAACGGCACCGCGTGCACCGGCGCGGTCGGCTCGCCGTCGGCGTCGGCGTCGGCGTCAGCGTCGGCGTCGGCGTCGGCGTCGCCCAGCACCAGTACCAGTCCCCGGCCGGGCACCGGCGGCTCGGGCCCGTACCCGGCCAACTACGAGACCTCCGGCGGGCTGCCCAACCACACCATCTACCGCCCGGAGACCCTGCCGGCGGAGCAGCTGCCGATCTTCGTCTGGGGCGAGGGCGGCTGCTCCGCCAACGGCACCGCCTCCCTGCCGTTCCTGCGCGAGATCGCCTCGCACGGCTTCCTGGTCCTGGCCAGCGGGGCCCCGAACGGCTCCGGCACCACGACCGCCGCCATGCTGACCCAGTCGATGGACTGGGCCGTCGCCGAGAACAGCCGGCAGGGCAGCAAGTACTACGGCCGGCTGAACACCGGCAAGATCGCCGTGGCCGGCTGGTCGTGCGGCGGCCTGGAGGCGTACGAGGTCTCCAACGACCCACGCGTCACCACCACCGGCATCTTCAGCAGCGGCCTGCTCAACGACGCCAACGACTACCAGCTGCGGCGCCTCACCAAGCCGATCGCGTACTTCGTCGGCGGCCCCGGCGACATCGCCTACGGCAACGCCATGGACGACTGGGGCAAGCTCCCCGCCGGCCTGCCCGCCTTCATGGGCAACCTGAACGTCGGTCACGGCGGCACCTACACCCAGACCAACGGCGGTGAGTTCGGCCGGGTCGCGGTGCTGTACCTCAAGTGGCGCCTCAAGGGCGACACGGCCGCCGGCACCACGTTCGTCGGGCCCAACTGCGGCCTCTGCGGCACCCAGTGGACCGTCCAGCAGAAGAACCTCACCCTCTGACCTGACTCACACCCCGTGCTGAACGGGCCGCCCACCGGCAAGTGCGGCGGGCGGCCCGTCCAGTGCCTCAACGCTCGCGGCTGCCGGTCACCGCGGGCTGGCGCCGCAGCTGCCAGCCGAAGCTGAGCTCGCCGGTGCCGAGGATCAGTGCGGTGATGCCGGTCAGCAGGACCAGTGACCGCGCGGAGAGGTCTGGCCAGGCGAGGAACAGCACGCCGACGACGATCGAGGCCACGCCGATCCCGAGCAGCCACAGGCGTGCGCTGCCGTGGGAGAACAGCCCGAGCAGCACCGCGGCGAAGCCGCTGAGCAGCCACGCCAGGCCCAGGATCACCGCGACCGCGGTGACCCCGCTCGCTGTGCTGCTGACGCAGGCGATGCCGCCGACGATGAGGACGATGCCGAGCGCGCCGGACAGCAGCTGGTCGGTCAGCCCGCGCGCCTCGTGGTTGCGCCGCAGCGCGTGGACGATGCGCAGCGCCCCGGTGGCGATCAGCCAGATTCCGGCGAGGACGCCGAGCAGGCGCAGCGTCGCGGCCGGCCAGATGAGCACCGAGATGCCGAACAGCACGGTGACCGCCCCGAGGGCGAGCAGGTGCCGGTGTGACACGGCGACGCCCGTCCCCGCGCGGGCGGGGCTGCCGGCTGCGCGGCGCGGGTCGTGGCGGTGGCCGAAAATCGCGGTCATGGCTCCCCCAGGTGTGTCCGGTCCTGGCTTTGACCGTTCACCCGGCCCGGCCGGACGCCTTCATCCCGGGCGGGTGAGGTGGCGGTGACGGCCGCGGCCATCATCGTCACCCGGCATGGGCGAGGCGGTCCGGCGGCGGCATGGCCAGCGTTGCAGGTGGCACTGGCGCGGCCCGGAGGAGGGCACGGATGTCGTCATATCCCATGATCGACGTGTTCCTGACGATGCTGTGGTACTTCGTCTGGTTCCTCTGGATCTTCCTGGTCGTCACCGTCATCGTCGACGTGTTCCGCAGCCACGATCTCAGCGGGCCGGCGAAGGCGGGCTGGACGGTCCTCGTCGTCGTGCTGCCGTTCGCCGGGGTGCTCATCTACCTGATCGCCCGGGGCGACCGGATGTTCGTGCGCAAGGGCGGGGAGCTACAGGACCGGGAGGCGCAGTTCCGCGCCTACGTCAAGGAGGCGGCCGGCAGCCGCGGGGTCACCGAGGACCTGGCGAGACTCGCCGAGCTCCGCCAGCAGGGCGTGATCAACGAGTCCGAATTCGAACGAGCCAAGACCAAGATCCTCAGCTGATCGACAGGGAGGGAAGCATCATGAGCGAGATGATCGCCATCGAGTACGCCGACGTCGCGACCGCCAAGACCGCCCGGGAGAAGATCCTCGACCTGCAGCGGCAGGGCCTCATCAGCGTCCGTGACGCCGCCGTCGTCGACGTCGACGCCAACGGCAAGGTCCGCATGCACCAGGCGACGTCGGCCACCGGCGCCGGCGCGGCCAGCGGCGCCTTGTGGGGCGGCCTCATCGGCCTGCTGTTCCTCGCCCCGTTCCTCGGCATGGCGATCGGCGCCGGCACCGGCGCACTCGCCGGGAAGTCGATCGACGTGGGCGTGGACGACAAGTTCATGAAGGACCTCGGCTCGACGCTGCAGCCGGGCATGGCGGTGCTGTTCCTCCTCGTCGACCAGGTCACCATCGACAAGGTCGTGAGCGAGATGGCACCAATGCAGCTCGGCGGCAAGCTGCTGCGCAGCTCGCTGAGCCGCGACGCCGAGCAGCGCCTCAACGAGGCCGTCAACGCGGCCCGCCTCGCGCACGTCTGACCCGCGCAGGTCTGACCGCGCACGGCTGAGCCGCACCGCTCCGACCGGCCCGCGACCTCGGCATACCCGCCGGGTCGCGGGCCGGCGCACGACCGGCCGGGCCCGCAGCACCGGCCATCAGCGAAGATCTGATCATGAGGTACACCCACACGTGCCCGAAGTGCCGTGCGTCCAGCATCGCCCGCGTCCCCGGCGGCTCCAACGCATACGGGGCCGGCAACTACATCCCTGTCGGGCTGACGACGTTCAGCGCCGTGCCGATCGCCCGGTACCTCTGCCTGAACTGCGGCTACGTCGAGAACTGGGTCGACAATCCGGCGGACCTGGTCAAGCTGCGGCAGAAGTACGGCCAGCCGCCAGCCCCCCAGGCCTGACGCCCCTCGTGGGTGACCCGTCCTATGTCGGTACCGTCGGCGACATCGCCGGCCTCGCGGATGCGGCACACGGGGCCGGTGTGCCCCTGGTCGTCGACGCGGCCTGGTCCGCCCACTTCGGCTTCCATCCCGCGCTGCCCCGCCACCCGCTCCAGCTCGGCGCCGACGTCATGGTCACCAGCGCGCACAAGACGCTCCCCGCGTGGAGCCAGGCGGCGCTGGTGCTGGCCCGCACCGGCCGCATCGACCCGGCCCGCCTGGACGCCGGAGTCGAGGCGACCGTCACCACCAGCCCGGCCGGCGCGATCCTCGCCAGCACCGACGCCGCCCGCGCGCTGCTGCGGCGCGACGGCGAGGCCCTGCTCGGCGACGCGATCGCCGCCCTCGACCAGGCCCGGCACGCGGGCGTCAGGATCGCGTACGCCGCCGACCCGTCACTGCGTACCCTGCGGGTCGTCAGCGGCTGAGCCACCGTACGGCGTTCCCCCCGCTCAGCCGGGGCGGTGGGTGAGCGAGGCGAGGACGAGCTCGCGCGCCATGCGGACCGTCGCGTCGAAGGCGTCCGGGTCCCGGCCGATGCGTTCGGCGCCGGCCCGCATGACGCCGGACAGCAGCTCCACCGCCAGGGGCACGTCGCCGACGTCGCGGAACTCCCCGCCGGCGACGCCGTCGCGCACGACCTGCTCCACCTCGACGACGATCTCGTGGAACGGGCTGCCCGGCCCCTTCGGCGCGCCGTCGGGCGGCAGCGCGGCGCCGGGCCGGAACATCAGCTGCAGGACCCGGTCGGTGAACGCCTCCAGCACCGCCTCGACGATCTGCCGCATCCGCTGCGCGGCGGGGTCCCCGGTACGGGCGGCGATCGCGGCGACCCGCTCGACCGTCGGCCGGCCCACCCGCTCGGTGAGCGCCAGCACCAGCGTGCTCTTGTCGCGGGCGTAGTTGTACAGCGTGTTGCGGGCGAGCCCGGTCCTGGCCGCGAGGTGCCCCATGGTGATCGCGTCGTAGTCGCGCTCCAGCAGCAGCTGCCGCATCGCCTCGGCCAGGCCGGCCCACACCATCTCGTGGTGCTCCTCGATGCTGGCTCCCAGGATCCGCGGCATCCGGCCATCCTCCCGTACCGTGGCCGCCCGTCGCCGGTGAGGCGGCTATGCGGTGGCGCCCTTCGGCAGGTGGCGGCGCAGGTTCGCGGCGCTGACCCGGTCCAGGGTGCGGTCGGACAGGATCCGGGCCAGGCAGGTGAGCACGGCGGCGTCCCGGCCGATGGTGTACCGGGTGCGCGGGCGGCGGACCGTCACGGCCTTCGCGACGACCCGGGCGGCGGCGTCGGCGGTCACGCCGGCCGCGGTGCCGGTCGCCATCAGCGTGTTGACCGCCTGCACCAGGCCGCCGTAGCGCTCCTGGTGCTCCGGCGTCATCTGCGCGGCGAGGGTGTTCGCCGTCGCGATCCCGCGGGCGGCCATCTGGGTGCGCACGCCGCCGGGCTCGACGACGACCACCCGCACGCCCAGCGGCGCCATCTCCCGCCGCAGCGCGTCGCTGACCGCCTCCAGGGCGAACTTCGCACCGGCGTAGGCGCCGTAGGTGGGCATGGCGATCCTGCCGCCGATCGAGCTGATGTTGACGACCCGGCCGCCGCTGCGCAGCAGCGCGGGCAGCAGGGCCTGGGTGACCGCGACGTGACCGAACAGGTTGACGTCGAACACCCGCCGCCACTGCGCCAGCGGCAGGGCCTCGACCGGGGCGTTGACCTGGATACCGGCGTTGTTGACGAGCGCGCGCAGCGGTCGCGGGTCGGCGGCGACCCGCTCGGCCAGGGCCTGCACCTGCGCCGGCTCGGTGATGTCGAGGATGACCGGCTCGACGCCGGCGGACCGCACGGCGTCGGCGTCGCGGTCGCGGCGCACCCCGGCCAGGACGTGGAACCCCCGGCGGGCCAGCTCTCGGGCGGCCGACGCGCCCAGGCCCGTCGAGGCTCCGGTCACGACGATCAGCTGCTGGGTCACCACACCACGCTTCTTTATACGACAACCTGTCGTAAAGATTACGACAGGTTGTCGTTAAAGTCGACGCGTTGACTTGTCGCAATCCTTGTCGCACGATGGTGAGACAAGGATTGCGACAAGAGGAGGCGACATGACGAACCTCGAGCAGGCCGGCGCCTGGCTGGCCGGGCACGGCCTGGCCGGCGTCGAGCCCACCCCGCTGCTGGCGGCGCGCCTGGCGGTCCGGCGCCGTGCACGCCTGGCCGGCGACGTGCTGCTGGCCGTGTTCCTCTGCGGCGTCGCCCTCGCCTACATCAGCGACCTGCCCCACGGCGAAGGGCCCGTCCGGCGCGGGCCGCTGCTGGCCCTCACCGCGATGGTGGTCGCCCTGGTACTGGCACAGTCGCTGCTGGACCGGTGGGTACGGCGGGCCGACCGGCGGGCCGCCGCGACCCTGCCCCGACGGGCCGCCCACCCGGTCCGGCTCGGCTGGCGCACCCTGCTCGGCCGGCCGCGGGCCGCACTCACCCTCGCCACGTTCGCCGGCGCGGCGGCCCTCGCGGTCCGCGGCCTGACCGAGGAGGTCGCCGGCGCCAGGTTCGCGGCGGTGATCCTGCTCATCGGGCTTGCCGGGGTCGCCACGAGCATGGCGGTCCAGCTGCGCCACGTCCTGACGCACCCGACCGTGGCCGACGACGAGGCCTCACTCACCGCCGACGTGGCCATGCGGGTGGAGGACGCCCGCGCCGTCGCCACCCCCAGCGTGGTCTGGTGCCTGCCGGTCGTGTCGGTGTTCAGCACCACGGCCGGTTGGTGGAACGCCGCCTGGCTGGTCTTCACCGTCCTCGGCGTCGCCGCCCTCGCCCTGATCAGCGCGCGAACCGCCGGCACCGGCACGGTGGCGCGGCACGCCACCAACGCCCCGAGCGCCGGGTGAGCCGGATGATCGTCATCGACGCCGCCTCGCCGGTCCCGCCGTTCGAGCAGCTGCGCGCCCAGCTCGCCCGGCAGATCCACGACCGCACCCTCGCCGTGGGCACCCGGCTGCCGACCATCCGCCGCCTCGCCGCGGACCTCGGCCTGGCCGTCAACACCGTCGGCCGGGCCTACCGGGAGCTGGAGGAGGCGGGGCTGATCGAGACCCGCGGCGCGGCCGGCTCGTACGTGTCCGCGGCCGGCGAGCAGGCGCGCGAGCGGGCCGGCCGCGCCGCCGCCGAGTACGCCGCCGTCATCGCCAGCATCGGCCTGGACACCGACGAGGCCATCCGCATCGTCCGGGCGGCACTGACCGGAGGCACCGCCGTGTCACCCTCGGCCTGACCCCGGCGCCGGTTGACACCCACCACCCGGCGGGCTAATTATTCAACCGAACGTTCGGTTGAACCCGAGCCCCGCCGGCGAGGAGA
This sequence comes from Dactylosporangium sp. NPDC050688, assembly GCF_040654515.1. Taxonomy (NCBI): domain Bacteria; kingdom Bacillati; phylum Actinomycetota; class Actinomycetes; order Micromonosporales; family Micromonosporaceae; genus Dactylosporangium; species Dactylosporangium sp. NPDC050688. The sequence goes on along the minus strand of NZ_JBFAIC010000050.1, from coordinate 67,326 downwards.
ACATCATGACCACACCCATGATCCGCAGCCACGTCGGCGGTGACTGGCAGACCGCGTCCGGCGACGGCCGGCCCGTGCACGACGCGGTGACCGGCGAGGAGATCGCCCGCGTCTCGTCGGCCGGGGTCGACTTCGCCGCCGCCCTCGACTACGGCCGCCGCACCGGCGGGCCGGCGCTGCGCGAGCTCACGTTCCACCAGCGCGCCGCGCTGCTCAAGGCGCTCGGCCAGCACCTGCGCGAGCACCGCCAGCGCCTCTACGCGGTGTCCGCCAGGACCGGTGCCACGCCGGGCGACTCGAAGTTCGACGTCGACGGCGGCATCGGCGTGCTGCTCGCGTATGCCAGCAAGGCCAAACGCGAACTGCCCAACGACACCGTGTATGTCGACGGCGCCGTCGAACCGCTCGGCCGCGGCGGCACGTTCCTCGGCCAGCACGTCTGCGTCCCGCTGCACGGCGTGGCGGTGCAGGTCAACGCGTTCAACTTCCCGGTGTGGGGGCCGCTGGAGAAGTTCGCCCCGGCGTTCCTCGCCGGCGTGCCGAGCCTCGTCAAGCCGGCCACCCCGACCGCGTTCCTGACCGCCGAACTCGTCGAACTCATCGTCGAGTCCGGCATCCTGCCGCCCGGCGCCCTCCAGTTCGTCGCGGGCGGCCTCGGCGACACGTTCGAGCACCTCACCGGCCAGGACCTGGTGTCGTTCACCGGCTCGGCGGCCACCGCGCAGACGCTGCGCGCCAACCCGGCGCTGGTGCGCAACGCGGTGCGCTTCACCGCCGAGGCCGACTCGCTGAACCTGTCGGCGCTCGGCCCCGACGCGGTCCCCGGCACCGCCGAGTTCGACCTGTTCGTCAAGGCCCTGGTCACCGAGATGACCGTCAAGGCCGGCCAGAAGTGCACCGCCATCCGGCGCGCGTTCGTCCCCGCCGCCCACGTCGACGCCGTCGTGCAGGCCGTCTCGGCCCGGCTCGCCGCCACCGTGATCGGCAACCCGGCCGCCGCCGACGTGCGCATGGGTGCCCTGGCCAGCCTCGACCAGCGCGACGAGGTCCGCCGCAGCGTCGCCGCGCTCACCCGGGCCGGGCGCATCACGTTCGGCGACCCGGAGAAGGTCGACGTCGTCGACGCCGACCCGGACCGCGGCGCGTTCATCTCCCCCATCCTGCTCGTCGGCGACCCGGACCGGGCCGAGCCGCACGACGTGGAGGCGTTCGGCCCCGTCGCCACGATCCTGCCGTACGAGACCACCGCGCAGCTCATCGACTACGCCGCCCGGGGGCAGGGCAGCCTCGCCGGGTCGGTCGTCACCGCCGACACCGGCTTCGCCCGCGACATCGTGCTCGGCGTCGCGCCCTGGCACGGCCGGCTGCTGGTCCTCAACGCCCGCGACGCCGCCGAGTCCACCGGCCACGGCGCACCCCTGCCCGCCCTGGTGCACGGCGGCCCCGGCCGCGCCGGCGGCGGCGAGGAGATGGGCGGCATCCGCGGCGTGCTGCACCACATGCAGCGCACCGCCGTCCAAGCCGACCCCGACACGCTCGCCGCCGTCACCGGCCGCTGGGTCACCGGCGCCGAGCGGCACGTCGGCGACGTGCACCCGTTCCGCAAGCACCTGGAGGAGCTGCGCCCGGGCGACACGATCGTCGCCGGGCCGCGCCGGGTCACCCAGCAGGACGTGGAGCACTTCGCGGAGTTCACCGGCGACACGTTCTATGCGCACATGGACGCCGCGGCCGCCGCCGCGAACCCGCTGTTCGGCGAGCGCGTCGCGCACGGCTACCTCATCGTCAGCCTCGCGGCGGGCCTGTTCGTCGACCCCGACCCGGGCCCGGTGCTGGCCAACTTCGGCGTGGACAACCTGCGCTTCCTCACCCCGGTCAAGTTCGGCGACGAGCTCACCGTGACCCTGACCTGCAAGCAGATCACGCCGCGGGAGTCGACCGGCTACGGCGAGGTGCGCTGGGACGCCGACATCACCCGCCAGGACGGCGAGTCCGTCGCCCGCTACGACGTGCTGACCCTGGTCGCCAAGCGCGCGGCCGGGCAGTGACGGCCGCCGGCCGGGCGGACGTCGGCGTCGACCCGGGCGGCGGCGGTGGCGTGGACGCCGCGCATGACCCGGGCGGCGCGGGCCTCGACGGCCGCCGCCCCGGCCGCGGGCGGCCGCCGCGGTACAGCCGCGACGAGCTGATCGAGCGGGTCGTCGCGGTCTTCAACGAGCGCGGGTACGAGGCCACCTCGATGGAGGACCTCGCCCGCGCGACCGGGCTGAACAAGTCGTCGTTCTACCACCACTTCAGCGGCAAGGAGGAGCTGCTCGGCCTCGCCGCCGGCCGGGCGCTCGACGCCCTCGCCGCCGTGCTCGCCGAGCCCGGCGCGCAGCACGGCCCCCCGGCCCGCCGCCTCGAGCACGTCGTGCGGCGCACCGCGGAGGTGCTGCTCGCCGAGCTGCCGTACGTGACGCTGCTGCTGCGCGTGCGCGGCAACACCAAGGTCGAACGCGACGCGCTGCGCCGCCGCCGCGACCTCGACACCCAGGTCGCGGCCATGGTCCGGGCCGCCGCCGAGGCCGGCGAGATCCGCCCCGACGTCGACCCGCGGCTCGCGACCCGGCTGATGTTCGGCATGGTCAACTCGATCACCGAGTGGTACCGGCCGGGCGTGCGGCCCTCCTCCCGTACCGACGTCGTCAACGCCGTCGTGGCGATCGCCATGCACGGCCTGGCCGTCAAGGACTGACGGTCAGGGCCGTCCCGGTCAGGGCCGCGGCCGGTTGTCCTGGATCCGTTTCGCCTTGCCGATCGAACGCTCCAGGGCGCCCGGCGGCAGCACCTCCACCCGCACCGTCACGCCCACGTTGTGCTTCACCAGCCCGACGAGCTGCCCGGCGAGGGTCTCGTCGACCGGGTCGGCGCGGGCCTCCACGCGCACGGTCAGCTCGTCGAGGCGGCCGGGCCGGTCGATGACGCAGACGTAGTGCGGCGCGAGACCCGGTACCCGCAGGATCAGCTCCTCGATCTGCGTCGGGAACACGTTCACCCCACGCAGGATCATCATGTCGTCGGAGCGGCCAGTGACCTTCTCCATCCGGCGCATCGTGCGGGCCGTGCCGGGCAGCAGCCGGCTCAGGTCACGGGTGCGGTACCGGATGATCGGCAGCGCCTCCTTCGTCAGCGACGTGAAGACCAGCTCGCCGCGCTCGCCGTCGCCGAGCACCGTGTCGAAGACCGGATCGACGATCTCCGGGTAGAAGTGGTCCTCCCAGACGTGCAGGCCGTCCTTGGTCTCCACGCACTCCTGCGCGACGCCAGGCCCGATCACCTCCGACAGCCCGTAGATGTCCACGGCGTGCATGTCGAGGCGCTGCTCCACCTCCCGGCGCATGTCCTCGGTCCACGGCTCGGCGCCGAAGATGCCGACCTTGAGGCTCAGCCGCCGCGGGTCGACGCCCTGCCGGTCCAGCTCGTCGAGGATCGTCAGCATGTACGACGGGGTGACCATGATGACGTCGGGCTCGAAGTCGACGATCAGCCGCACCTGCCGCTCGGTCATGCCGCCGGACACCGGGATGACGGTGCAGCCGAGCCGCTCGGCGCCGTAGTGCGCGCCGAGGCCGCCGGTGAACAGCCCGTAGCCGTAGGCGACGTGGACGCGGTCACCGGGCCGCCCGCCGGCCGCCCGGATCGACCGGGCCATCACGTCGGACCACATGTCGACGTCGGCCTGGGTGTACCCGACGACGGTCGGCTGCCCGGTGGTCCCGCTGGATGCGTGGATACGGGCGACACGCTCCCGCGGCACGGCGAACATGCCGAAGGGGTAGCTGTCGCGCAGGTCCTGTTTCGTCGTGTACGGGAACCGCGCCAGGTCCTCCAGCGATCGGCAGTCGTCGGGGTGCACGCCCGCGTCGTCGAACTTGCGCCGGTACGGCGGTACGTTGTCGTACGCGTGCCGCAGCGTCCACCGCAGCCGCCGCAGCTGCAGGGCGCGCAGCTCGTCGACGGACGCGGTCTCGATCGGCTCGAGATCACCGGGGCGGGGGCTCAGATCTCGCACGATACGTTCCTCTCCCCTTCGGCAGGAGTCAGGATGGGCCGGCCGAGGCGGCGGCTGCGGCCGCGGAACTCGGCGATGACGGTGCCGTCAGCGGCCCGCACCGTCACGTCGTACAGGCCGCTGCGCCCGTGCCGCACCCGCTCGGTCGCCGTGGCGACCAGCTTGTCCCCGGGGCGGGCCGGCGCCACGAACGTGATGTCGAACCCGGCGGCGACGGTCACCTCGTCGTACGTGTTGCACGCGACGGCGAACGCACTGTCCGCGAGCGTCGCGATGTGCCCGCCGTGACACAGCCCGTGGCCGTTGGCCATGTCCTCGCGCACCGGCATCGCCAGGGTCGCCCGGCCGGCGGCCACGTCCTGCACCCGCATCCCCATCGCCCGGCTCGCCACGTCCTTGTCCCACAGGGCCCGGGCACAGCGGCGGGCCAGTTCGTCGGGATCCATGCGGTGCTCCTCGCGGTGCGGTTGGTGCGGTGCGACCGTTATACGCCGACGGCGGCGGCGCTCGCGTCCCACAGGGCGGCCGCCGCGGCCGGGTCGGCGGCGTGCGCCGCCGGCCTGGTCAGCCGGTGCCCGACGTAGTAGCCGCCGTCGGTCAGCCCGCCGGCCGCCGCGGTGGCCGGCGCGGTGGCCGGCGCGGTGGCCAGCCAGACCAGCAGCGCACCGGCCTTCTCCGGGGTGGTCAGGAACGGCGCGAACCGGTACACCAACCGGACCGGTCCCTCCCCGAAGTTGGACCGCACCACGCCGGGGTGGAACGACACGCTCGTCACGTCCGGCCAGCGGCGCGCCGCCTCCGCGGCGAACAGGATGTTGGCGGACTTCGCCGCCGCGTATGCCCGCCCCCACCGGAACCGCCCGGCGTCGCCCGTGAAGTCGGCCGGATCCGGCCGGCCCTGCGTGTGCACCCGCGACGCGGTGGCGACCAGCCGCGCCCCGGCGAGCCGCTCCCGCAGCAGGTTCGTCAGCAGGAACGGCGCCAGGTGGTTGCTCTGGATCGTCGCCTCGAACCCGTCCACCGTGCGCCGGTACCCGCCGACCATGCCACCGGCGTTGTTCGCCAGCACGTCGATCGCCGGGTACGCCGCCAGCAGGTGCGCGGCGAGCTGCCGCACGTCCGCGAGGCGCTCGAAGTCGGCCTGGAACCTCCCCGGCTCCCGTCCGCCCCCGGCCGCCCGCACCCGCGCGACCGCCGCGTCCAGCCGCTCCTCGCTGCGCCCGACCACGACCACGTGATCGCCCTGCGCGGCGAACTGCTCCGCCGCCGCCAGCCCCACCCCGGAGCTCGCCCCGGTCACCACGACAGTCCGACCCATCGTCGCAGTATCCGCTGTGCGGCCGGCCCGTGCACGCGGCCCGGCCTGTCCCGTTCGCCGGGTGGAACCGGCCGGTATGGACAATCATGATCGGGGAAGATGGTCCGCTACGAGAAGAACGAGGTGCATGGGTGAGCGACTGGAACCAGAAGATCATCGAGGAGTTCCGGGCGAACGAGGGCAAGGTCGGCGGCCCCTTCGAGGGGGCGCCGCTGGTGCTGGTCCGGCACCGTGGCCGCAAGAGCGGCCGCGAGAGCATCGCGCCGATGATGTACCTGCCGCACGAGACGAACGACGACGTCGTCTACGTGTTCGCGTCCAAGGGCGGCGCGCCGGAGAACCCCGACTGGTACTACAACCTGACCGCCGCCGGCACCGCCACCGTCGAGCGGGGCACCGAGACCTACGCGGTGACGGTCCGGGACGTCACCGGCGCCGAACGCGACGAGCGGTACGCGGAGCAGGCCCGCCGGTACCCGGGCTTCGCCGAGTACGCGGAGAAGACCGCCGGGATCCGCACCATCCCCGTCCTGGAGCTCACCCGCAGCGCCTGATCGCCCCCGCCGGACACCGGTCCACGCGGCCGGTGCCCGGCGGTTCCTGAACCGCATTTCCGCAGGTCAGGTTCGCCTCAGCCCGGCCCTGTCCCGGCCGCGCCCGCCGGCGCGGTGTCACGGTAGCGGCGCAGTTGCGTGCGGGCCACCGTGCGCAGGTGCACCTCGTCCGGGCCGTCGGCGATGCCGAGGATCCGGGCGCTGGCCCACATCCGGGCGATCGGGAAGTCGTCGGTGACCCCGCCGCCGCCGTGTGCCTGGATCGAACGGTCCAGCACGTTGCGGGCGACCCGCGGCGCGACGACCTTGATCGCGGCGATCTCGGTCGCGGCACCCTGGACCCCGACCCGGTCGATGAGCCACGCCGACTTCAGTACGAGCAGGCGGGCCTGCTCGATCTCGATGCGGGACTCGGCGATCCAGTTGCGGATCACGCCCTGCTCGGAGAGCGGGCCGCCGAACGCCTCGCGGGCCATCGTCCGGCGCACCATGAGCTCGAGGCCCCGCTCGGCCATGCCGAGGCAGCGCATCGCGTGGTGGATGCGGCCCGGGCCGAGGCGGGCCTGGGCGATCGCGAAACCGTCGCCCTCGGCGCCGAGCAGGTTCGTCACCGGCACCCGCACGTCGTCGAACCGGATCTCGCAGTGGCCGTGCTGATCGTGGTAGCCGAAGATCGGCAGCGAGCGCACGATCGTCACCCCGGGGGTGGCGACCGGCACGAGAATCATGGACTGCTGCCGGTAGACGGCGGCTTCCGGGTCCGTCTTGCCCATCAGCACGAGGATGTCGCAGCGCGGGTCCGCCGCGCCGGTCGTCCACCACTTGCGTCCGTTGATGACGTACTCGTCTCCGTCGCGCACGATCGAGGTGGCGATGTTACGTGCGTCGGAGGAGGCCACGTCCGGCTCGGTCATCGAGAAGCCGGAGCGCATCGTGCCCTCGAGCAGCGGTGTGAGCCACCGCTGCCGCTGCTCGGGCGTGCCGAACAGGTGCAGCAGCTCCATGTTGCCCGTGTCCGGCGCGGCACAGTTGAGCGCCTCGGGGGCGAGGTAGGGCGAGCGTCCGGTCTCCTCGGCGAGGTACGCGTACTCGACGTTCGTGAGGCCCGACAGATCAGGCAGGAAGAGGTTCCACAGACCCAGCTCGCGCGCCGTGTTCTTGAGCGCCTCGACCACCGGCGGCAGGACGTGGGACACGCCCCCGTTCGCGCGGGCCGCGGCACCGAGCTCGGCGGCGTACACCTTCTCGGCCGGGTAGACATGCTCGGCCATGAACGTGCGCAACGTCGCGAGCAGCTCGCTCGCGCGTGGGCCGGGACCGAGGTCCATCTGGGTCAGGTCGGTCGCGTCAGCCACCGTTACTCCTTGCCTGCGTTCACGCGGAGGGCGATCTTGCCGCGGGCGCCACGGTTCATCACCGTGGTGAGCGCGCGGGCGGCCTCCTCGAGCGGGAAGACTTCGCTGACGTGGGGCCTCAGCCGGCCGGCGGCGACCCACTCGAGCAGCGTCGTCATGTTGGCGGCGTTCGCCTCCGGGTTGCGCTTGGCCCAGGCGCCCCAGAGGACTCCCAGCACCGCGCCCTCGGTGAGCAACAGCCGGTTGAGCTTGACCTGCGGGATCTCGCCCGCCGCGTAGCCGACAGTGAGGAACCTCCCGGCCCACGAGAGGGTGCGCAGCGCCGCAGTGGCGGCGTCGCCGCCGACGGGGTCGTAGACGACGTCGGCGCCGCCGGTCAGCTCGCGCACCGTCGCCGTCATGTCGTCGTAGCCGATGGCGTGGTCGGCCCCGTGCGCCAGGCACAGCTCGCGCTTGTCCTCGCTCGAGGCGGCCGCGATCACGGTCGCGCCGAGGGCCTTACCGATCTGCACGGCGGTGAGGCCGACGCCGCCGGAGGCGCCGAGCACGAGCAGTGTCTCGCCGGTTGCGAGGCCGGCCCGGTCGACGAGCCCGTGGTACGAGGTGCCGTAGACGACGGGGATCGTGCTGGCCTCGACGAGGTCGACGCCCTCGGGCAACCGGTGGACCATGCGGGCGTCGACGAGCGTCTGCGCGGCGTAGCCGCCGATGCCGCAGAAGCCCGCGACCGGGGTGCCGACGGGCGGGCCAGTCACCCCGTCGCCGAGTGCCGCGACCGTGCCGGCCACCTCGCTGCCGGGCACGAACGGCAGCTCCGGCCTGGTCTGGTAGGTGCCGGCGACAATGAGGCCGTCGGGAAAGTTCACCCCGGCGCCGGCGACGTCGACGAGCACCTGCCCGGGACCGGGCTGCGGCTGCGGCCCGTCCGTCACCGTGAGCACCTCGGGACCCCCGAACTCACGGACCACCATCGAACGCACGGCTCAGCCCCGCCCGGCCGAGCGCGCCGCCTTGTCGGTACCGGCGAACTCGTCGCGGATCCGGTCGGCGACACCGGTGAGGTTGAGCTCGAAGGTGAAGCCCTGCTCGAAGCGGTAGCTGCGGTTGACGTCCCACAGGTCGATGCCGTTGAGCGAGGCCTTCGCGGCCCGGATGACGGTGGGGTTCTTCGCCGCGATCTGGGTCGCGACGGCAAACGCCGCCTCGCGCAACTGCTCGCGGGGGACCACGCTGTGGACCGAGCCGTACGCGTGCAGCTCCTGGGCGGTGGCCGTGGCCGAGGTGTAGACCATGGCGCGCATCCGGTGCTGGGGCACCATCCGGGACAGGTGGGTCGCGGCACCGAGGGCGCCGCGGTCGACCTCGGGCAGGCCGAAGGTGGCGTCGTCGGAGGCGACGATGACATCGGAGTTGCCGGCCAGCCCGATGCCACCCCCGAGGCAGTAGCCGTTGACGGCGGTGACGACCGGGACGGGGCACTCGTAGACGGCCTTGAACGCGGCGTAACAGCCGCGGTTGGCGCCGACCAGCGCGGTGAAGCCGTCGGTGTGCTGCATCTCCTTGATGTCGACGCCGGCGTTGAAGCCGCGGCCCTCGGCGCGCAGCACGACGACCCGCACCGACTCGTCGGCGCCGGCGGCGTCGAGGGCGGCGGCGAGCGCGAACCAGCCGGCCACTGGCAGCGCGTTCACCGGTGGGTTGTCCACGACGATCTCGGCGATGCCGTCGGGGTGGATGGTCGTCGTCACGGACGGGTGGGTCGTGGGGGTCATCCCTGCTCCTCGGTAGTCCCGGCGGCTCGCCGGTCTCGGGTGTCGCGCCCGCGAAGGCTGGCGTCAGTGCCTACGGCAGCACGAACGTCGCCCATACGGTGACGGCCGTGTCGCCGGTCTGGCGCCGGCAGGTCAGCTCGACGTCGACACGGCCCTCAGGACCGTCCTCGCCCTCGAGCACATAGGTGCGCAGTGGGGCACCCTCGAGCGTGAGGGTGTCCCCCGGCCACACCTGGGCCAGGAACCGGATGCGGAAGTCACGCACGTTGGGGCCGCCGAGCCAGTCGGTGGCGAAGGTGCCGAGCAGGCTTGCCTGCCACATGCCCACCGAGAAGGGGCTCGGGAACCCGGCGGCCCTGGCGAAGACCTCGTCGTGGTGGATCGGGTTCATGTCACCCGAGGCGCCCTGGTAGCGGACGAAGTCGGTGCGGGTCACCGGGCCGTAGGTGCGCGCCGGCGGGGTCGCCGGGACCGGCAGGCCGGCCTCGGTCGGGCCGGGCCGGGCGGTGGAGGTCGTGTCGCTCACGTGGAGGCTCCGTCCTGCGTCGTGCCCCCGGTGTCCGGCGGGCGAGCCGTCTCGACACCGGTGAGCTTGGCCTGGGCGACGAGACGCCCGGTCTCGTCGCGGAAGTCGGTGTACATCACGGCGAAGGTCATCTCACCGCCGCGGCGACCCACCTTGGTGTAGATCTCGCCGATGCGCGACTGGCAGGTGAGCCTGGTCCCGGCGCGGGGCGGCTCGCCGAAGAAGGTGTACTGCTGCTCGGCGTGCAGGCCGCGCTGCTGGTCGAGCTCGACCGCGGACCACGGGTTGGCGTCCTCGTCCTGCCAGAAGAAGGTCGTCGTGAGGAACGTCGGCTGCACGACCGGGTGCTCCTCCTGCAGGTAGGCCGCGTCGGCCGCACCGGTGGCGAGCGCGAACTCGCGGATCTTGCCGCGCTCGACGTCGAGCCGGAAGGGGGCGCCGGTGATGCCCTGCGCGTCGGGGTTGGCCATGCGAGCTCCTTTCGTTGGTCAGGTACGCGCCGGCGGTGCCGCCGGCGCGCGCCAGGTCGTCACGGGTGCTGGCTGGAGACGGACACGACCTCGCCGGTCATGTACGACGAGTAGTCACTGGCGAGGAAGACGATGACGTTGGCGATCTCCCACGGCGTCGCCGCCCGGCCGAAGGCCTCCTGGGCCGAGAGCTGGGCGAGCAGCTCGTCACTGGTCACCTTGGCCAGGTGGGCGTGCATCGCGATGCTCGGGGACACCGCGTTGACCCGGATGCCGTGCTCGGCGACGTCGAGGGCCGAGCACCGGGTCAGCGCCATGACGCCGGCCTTCGCCGCGGCGTAGTGCGCCTGCCCCTTCTGCGCGCGCCAGCCGATGACGGACGCGTTGTTGACGATGACCCCCTTACCCGCCGGGATCATGTGCCGCAGCACCGACCGGGTCGCCTTGAACGTCGAGGTCAGGGTCACCGACAGCACGGAGTCCCACTGCTCGTCGGTCATGTCCTGCACTGCCGCGGTGCCGCCGAGGCCGGCGTTGTTGACCAGCACGTCGATGCCGCCGAACGCGGCGGCGACGGTGTCCATGAGGTGGTCGAGCTGGGCCTGGACGGTGACGTCGCAGGGCACCGCGAGCGGCCGGCTCCCGGTGAGACGCTCGAGCTCGTCGGCCGACTCGGCGAGGCGGCGCTCGTGACGGTCGCTGATGGCGACCCGCGCGCCCTCCTCGGCGGCGCGGCGGGCCGTCGAGAAGCCGATGCCGGTGCCGGCCGCGGCGGTGACGAGCACCGAGCGCCCGGAGAGCAGCCCGTGCGCGGGGCCGGCCCAGTCGGCGGTGGGGTGACCGGTGTCAGTCACGGGTGGCCATCTCCTTCGCGATCTCCTCGACGCTCCAGCGGGCGCCCTTGTCGACGGTCCAGTCGTAGCTCCACGGCGCGAAGCGACGGATCTCGCCGCCCTTGGCGTAGTACACCTCGCCGGTCACCGGCGCGGCGGCGGTGAGCAGCCAGGCGACGAGCGGGGAGACGTTGCCCGGGTGGTAGACGTCGAACGCGGCGGGGTCGGCCGGGGCCGCGACCATTTCCCCGATGCCGGGCAGGTCCTGGGTCATCCTGGTGCGCGCGACCGGGACGATCGCGTTGACGCGGACGCCGTAGCGGCCGATCTCCTGGGCGAGGATGACGGTGAGGGCGGCGATGGCGGCCTTGCCCGCGCCGTAGTTCGTCTGCCCGACGGCGCCGATGAGTCCTGAGGTCGAGGAGACGTTGACGATCGAGGCGACCGGCTGGTTGCCGGCCTTGGACTCGGTGCGCCAGTGGTCGGCGAACACCCGGCACGGCGCGAACGTCGAGCGCAGCTGGCCACGGATCACGGCGTCCCAGTCGTCCTCGCTCATGTTGACGAACATCCGGTCCCGCAGGATGCCAGCGTTGTTGACGAGGCCGTCGACGCGCCCGTAGGTGTCGCGGGCGAGCGCGAGCAGCTCGCGGGCGCCCTCGGTGGTGGAGACGTCCGCGGTGCTGGCCAGGGCCTGCCCGCCGGCGGACGTGATCTCGGCGGCGACGGCCTCGACGACCGAGGGGTCGCTGCCGGTGCCGTCGGCGGCGGCGCCGGTGTCGGCGACGACGACCGAGGCGCCCTCGGCGGCGGCGAGCAGCGCGTGCTCACGGCCGAGGCCCCGGCCGGCGCCGGTGATGACGACGACCCGTCCCTGCAGTGCTTCCATGACTAGTCCTCCTCGTGTGCGGCCGGGATCGGCGCGACCGGCGCGGGCGCGCCGAGCCGGTCAAGGATCTGGGTGGCCTCGCCGATGATGCGGTCGATGAGTTCCGCGACGCTCGGGACGTCGTCGATGAGCCCGACGACCTGGCCGGTGGCCATGACACCGACGTCGGTCCTGCCCTCGAGCAGGGCCGACCGGTAGAGCATCGGAGCGTTGGCCGCCATGACGACCTGGCTCCACGTCAGGTCGTGGGCCTTGCGCATGGCCAGACCCTCCCGGACCATGTCGCCCCACGGCGCGCCGGACAGCTTCTGGAAGGCGAAGGCGTTGCGCACGGCCCGCAGCAGCCGGCCGGGGGCGGAGGTGCGCTCCAGCGCCTCGATCGTGCCGGCGCGCAGCACGCGCTGCGGCACGCCGTCGACCTGGAGGGTCAGGACGGTGTCATTGACCGTCTTGGACAGGTAGACGTCCTTGACCGACGGCTGGACCGGCGAGTCGCTGGTGAGCAGGAAGCGGGTGCCCATGGCGATGCCCTCGGCACCGTACGCGAGCGCGGCGACGAGGCCGCGGCCGTCGAAGAAGCCACCGGCGCCGATGACCGGGATGCCGACGGCGTCGACGACCTGGGGCAGCAGCAGGCTGGTGGGCACGCCGCCGGTGTGGCCACCCCCCTCACCGCCCTGCACGATGACGGCGTCGGCGCCCCACGCGGCAACCTTCTCGGCGTGGCGGCGCGCGCCGATCGACGGGACGACGACGAGGCCGGCGTCCTTGCACTTGGCGATGAGCTCCTGCTTGGGGGCGAGCGCGAACGAGGCGACCTTGACGCCGGCCGAGATGAGCAGGTCGATGCGCTTGACGACGTCGGGCTGGTCGGCGCGGATGTTGACGCCGAACGGCGCGTCCGTGCCGGCCTGGATCTGCTCGACGGCCACGACGAGCTCGTCGTAGGACAGCAGACCGGCCGCGAGGATGCCCAGCCCGCCGGCGTTGGCGGTCGCGGTGGTCAGGCGCACGTCGGAGACGTAGCCCATGCCGGTCTGGACGATCGGATACCGCACCCCGAACAGGTCGGTTGCCCGGGTGCGCAGCGCCGGATGCGGTCCCTGGCTCACGCCGCCACCTCCGCTGCGCTCCGGCGCCGGCCTGAGCCCCACCCTGAGCCCATGACTCGCAACCCTCCGCTTCGCTGCGGGCCGCTCACGCCGCCACCTCCGCTGCGCTCCGGCGCCGGCCTGAGCCCCACCCTGAGCCCATGATTCGCAACCCTCCGCTTCGCTCCGGGCCGCTCACGCCGCCACCTCCGCTGCGCTCCGGCGCCGGCCTGAGCCCCACCCTGAGCCCATGACTCGCAGCCCTCCGCTGCGCTGCGGGCCGCTCATGCGGGGATCTCGCGGTCGCGCAGCGAGCGGGGGTCGATGACCTCGCGGATGAGGCGCAGCTCCTCGGCGCTCGGCTCGCGGGTGGCCGGGACCTCGTCCTCGACGTGCACGTCACAGCCGGTCGCCGCCCGGAACTCCTCGAGCGTGACGCCGGGGTGCAGGCTGAGCAGGCGCATCGCACCGTCAGGGCCGCCGAAGTCGAGGACCGCGAGGTTGGTGACGACCCGGCGCAGGTCGTGGTACGCGCTCGCGGCCGGGCCGGCGGCGCGGGCGCTGTCGGTGCCGACGCCGGAGACCATGTCGACGGTCGGGACGAAGACGCGCGTGGAGTGGTTGGGCACCCAGTAGCTGGTTGGGTGGTAGACGCTGTTGCCAGGGGCGCCGCGCACGCCGATCAGCTGGGCCTTGGGTTTGGCGTAGTCGCCGATGGCCGAGATGTTGGTGTTGCCGTGCCCGTCGATCTGGCTCGGGATCATCATCACATGCCGCTTGCCGTGCCAGACGAGGTCGAAGATCGTGCGGAACGGGCTCCAGCCCTCGACGACGACGCCCTCGGTGGTGTGCGGGTCCGCGCCGATCTGCCAGCTGCCGGAGACGAAGCGGGCCTCACCGTCGGTGAGCAGCAGGTCGGGGGCGACGGTGAGCCGGGCGAGGCGGACGCCGATGGCCGGGATCGTGCCGAAGGCGCTGGCGATGAACTCGCCGTCGCCGGCGAACGCCTCCGCCACGGCGACCGCGCAGTACTCGGCGCGAGTCACCGGCGCGCCGGCGGCGGTGGCGCTGCTCGAGGGCTGGTCTGCGGACTCGGTCACGGTGCTGCTCATGCAGCCTCCTCGGCTCGGGCGGCGACGGCCGCCTGGTAGTCATCCTCGGTACCGGACAGGTACCGCTTCTCGAAGGCGGCCCAGGCCTGCCCGTCGCCGGCGGCCTTGACGTACTCACGCTGGAAGGCCTCGTCGCGCTCGTAGTCGGGGGCGCAGGAGGTGAAGTGCGCGCCGTTCGGGGTCTCGACGACGCCGGTGACGAGCTGACGATTGATCTTGATGGTCGCCGGGTGCACGGTGGCGCTGAGCTCGGCCGTGGGCACGATCCGCTCGCAGGACATGAAGGCCTGTTCGGCGGCGAGGCAGTAGAGGTCGTCGAAGTACGGGTCGGGCCCGAGGAACTGGCCGTTGCCCTGGGCGTCGGCGCGGTTCATGTGGACGAGCGCCACGTCGAGGCGCAGCGACGGCATGGCCACGAGCTGCTCGGTGCCGTACGGGTCCTGGACGAGCTTGAGGGTCGGGTTGTGCTTCATCACGTCCGACCCGAGCCCGGCGCGGGTCGGCAGGAAGGGCAGGCGGATACCGGCGGCGTACAGCCCCCACTGGAGCATGCCCTCGTCGTACTCGGCGACCTCGACGGCGCCCTTCTGCCGCGCGGCGCGGAAGTGCGGGTCGAGGGCGATGCTGTCGAGCGAGACGAAGCCGAAGACGACCTTCTTGACCTTGCCCGCGGCGCAGAGCAGGCCGACGTCCGGCCCGCCGTAGCTGACGACGGTCAGGTCCTTGAGGTCGGAGCGCAGGATCTCGCGTACGAGGGCCATGGGCTTGCGCCGTGAGCCCCACCCCCCGATGCCGACGGTCATCCCGGATTCGAGCCGCGACACGACATCGCGGGTTGTCAGAGTCTTGTCGGCCATATGTCCCTCGTCGTTCCGTCTGTCGGGGCACTGCTCCAGCGCGGTGGCGAGCGGTGCGAGAGGCGAGTCACGTGCCGGACATTCGCGGTCGGCACGACGAAGCAAGCGCTTGATTGGTAGGTTAACAGCCCCCGGGAAAGGGTCAAGGCCCTGAAACGAAGGAGGATGCAACGATGGACACAGTCGTGTGCGAGCGCGTCGACGCGGTGGGGGTCATCAGGATCAATCGGCCGCGGGTGCGCAACGCCCTTGACCCCGAAACCCTCCTGGCGATGACCGACGCCCTGCTCGGGTACGACGCGGACCCGGGCGTGCGCACGGTCGTGCTGACCGGCACCGGCGAGCTGTCCTTCAGCGCCGGGATGGACCTGCGCGCCGCGGCCGAGGGGCGCCTGGTCGACGTGGCCCGCTCCCCGCTGACGCTGCTGCGCGGCGGCTACCGCAAACCGGTCATCGCCGCGGTGAACGGGCCCGCCGTCGGCGGTGGCTTCGAACTCGCCCTGGCCTGCGACCTCATCGTCGCGGCCGAGCACGCCTACTTCGCACTGCCCGAGGTGGGGCGCGGCATCGCCGCCTCCGAGGGCGGCACCGACCTGCCGCGTCGCCTGCCGCTCGCCGTCGCCCTCGAGGTCGGGCTGACGGCCGAGCCGCTCCCGGCGGCCCGGGCCTACGAACTCGGCCTGGTCAACGTCGTGGTCCCGGCCGGCGAGGTCCTCCCGCGCGCGCTCACGCTCGGCGCCCGGATCGCGACCCACTCCCCAGCGGCGGTGCTGGCAACCAAGCGGCTCATGCACCTGAGCCTGGACACCCGCGAACGCGACCTCGCCGCGGCCAACCGGATCGCGACCCTCGAACTGCTCGCCGGCCCGGATGCCGCCGAAGGCGCGGCCGCGTTCGTCGCCAAGCGCCCACCGCGGTGGGCGGACGTGCCCTGAACCCCCGCCCACCGCGGTGGGCGGACGTGCCCCGAACACTCAGGGACGCGCCGCCGCGATCTGCTCGCGCATCCACGCGATCGAGCGGGTCACCGCCGACTCGGCGCCCTCGGCCTCGATGGCCGGGCCGAGCAGCTCGACGTCGACGATGCCGGGGTAGCCGGCCCGCAGGACGGTCCCCAGCAGGTTCGCCATCGGCAGGTCGGCGTCCCCGGGCACCCACCGGTTCGGGAAGGTCGAGGTGCCGACCCGGAAGTCGGACACCTGCAGGAGCTCGATCTGCGCGACCCGCTCGCGGACCAGGTCGGTCAGGCCCCGCTCCTGCCAGCAGCAGTAGAGGTCGAGGCAGACGCCGATGCCGCAGAGGTCGGCCAGGGCGAAGGCGTCCCGCGCGGTGTGGGTGAAGCTGAGGTCACACCTGACCGGCAGGGTGTTCTCCACGCCGAGGCGCACTGCGTGCTCGCGGGCGGTGGCCACGACCGGGGCGATCCGCTCGGCGAACCGGTCGGCCGCCTCCTCCCAGGTCAGGTGCGCCGACGGGCCCGACGTGAGGTAGACGAGGTCGGCCCCGAGCGTACGGGCGTTGACGACGCCGGCCTGCAGCGCCGCGACCTGCCGCGCCCAGCCCGGCTCGTCGTCCGGGTGGGCGGTGAAGCCGTGCACGAGGTAGCCGAGCCGTACGCCGTGCTCGGCGAGCAGGTCCCCGAGGGCCGGCACGCCGAAGGCGGCGACCTTGCCGCACTGCAGGCCGACGAGGTCGGTGCCGGTGCGCCGGTACATCGCGATCTCCGCAGGCAGTGCCCAGGACATCGCGGCCATGCCGCTGACACAGGTCGGGTTGATCGTGGTGGACATCGGGCTCCTGCCGGTTCGGGGTGTCGGTCGCCGAGCACCGGGTGGGGTGAGCGTCTTACCGGCTCCGTCGAGGAGCCGGCACTGCGTCGGCCCACAACCTACCAAGCGCTTGCTACGCTCGTCGACAGTGAGGAGGCGTCCCATGACAGCAGCAGGCCAGGCGCAGACAGATCCGCCCCCGACCGGCACCACCCGACACGCCGGACTCCCGGCGGGGGTCGACGCCTGGCTCGGCCGCGCCGTGCCCGAGCTGCAAGGGAACCTGCGACACGAGCTCATCGCCGGGGGACGCTCCAACCTCACCTACCGGACCACCGACGCGGCCGGCCACGTCGTCGTGCTGCGCCGCCCACCGCTCGGGGACCACCCCGCCACCGCGCACGACGTGCTGCGCGAGGCGCGGATCCTGCGGGGCCTGCACGGCCACCTCCCGGTGCCACGGGTGCTCGCCGTCGAGGAGACGGGCGAGGTGGCCGGCGCCCCTCTCGTTGTGCTCGAGCACCTCGACGGCACGATCCTGCGCAGCCCCGCCGACGTCGAGCGGCACACCACCGAGGCCGACCGCGCGCTCATCGGCCCGACGCTCGTCGATGCCCTCGTGGCCCTGCACGGGCTCGCGCCGGAGGTCATCGGGCTCGGGGGGCTGGCCCATCGCCGTGACTACATCACCCGCCAGCTCGGGCGCTGGCACGAGAACTGGCGCCGGACCAAGATCCGCGACCTGCCCGATCTGCAGACCGCGCACGAGCACCTCGTGGCCACGGCTCCCGAGCAGTCCCGCTCGGGGATCGTGCACGGGGACTTCCGCCTCGACAACTGCATGCTCGACCATCGGTGGCGGGTGCAGGGCGTGCTCGACTGGGAGCTGACCACGGTCGGGGACCCCTTGGCCGACGTCGGCCAGCTGCTCGTCTACTGGGCGCAGGCCGACGACGCGGCCCGTACGCTGCACGACCCGGCCACGGTCCTGCCCGGCTTCTCGACCCGGGACGAGCTGCTCGCCCGGTACTGCCTCGCCACCGGCACCGACCTGGCCCGCATCGACTACTTCGTCGCCTACAACTGGTGGAAGACCGCGTGCATCGTCGAGGGCGTGCACACCAGGGTCGCGCACGGCGTGATGAGCGGTGGTGACCGCACCGCGGCATCGTTCGCCGAGCAGGCGGCCACCCTCGCCGGCCGGGCCGCGACCCTCGCGGCAACGCTGCGCCGGCGCTGACCCTCGCCCGGTCACGTTCGTGACCGGGCGCCTGTCCCGGGTGGGCACTGGGCTCACCCGATGAGCTTGAACTTCTGGATCTTCCCGCTCGAGGTTCGCGGCAGGGCCGGGACGATGCTGAAGCTGCGGGGGCGCTTGAAGTTGGCCAGCCGGTCCCGGCACCACTGCCCGAGCTCGTCGACGAGCACCGACTCGTCCCCGCTCCAGTCGGTCACGGTCTGCACGAAGGCGCTGCCGACCTCGCCCATCCGCGCGTCGGGGACCCCGACGACGGCGACGTCGAAAACCGCGGGGTGCTCGCGCAGCACGCGCTCGACCTCGGCGGGGTAGACGTTGAAGCCCCCGTTCATGTAGACGTCCTTGATCCGGTCGGTGATGCGCAGGTAGCCGTCCTCGTCGACCCAGCCGACGTCACCGGTGTGCAGCCAGCCGTCCTCGTCGATGACCTCCGCGGTGGCGACCGGGTCCTCGAAGTAACCCAGCATCACGTTGTAGCCACGCACGAGGACCTCGCCGGCCGCACCGGCCGGCAGCGGCTGTCCGTCGGCACCGGCGATCCGCAGCTCGGTGCCCGGGATCGCCTGTCCGCAGCTGGTCGAGATCCGCTCGAGGTCGGCGTCGGGCGGGCACACGGTCGCGGTGCCGCACGTCTCGGTCAGGCCATAGGCGGTGATGACGTCGCGGAAGCCGAGCTCCTCGCGCATCCGGTGCAGCAGCGGCACCGGCACGACCGTGGCCCCGGTGACGGCCAGCCGCACCGAGCTGGTGTCGTAGGCGCCGAAGTCGGGGTGCTCGAGCAGGGTGGTGTAGATGGTGGGCGCGCCGGGGAAGACGGTGACGCGTTCCTGCTCGATGAGGCGCAGCACGGTCTCGACGTCGAACACGGCAACCGGGATGATCGTCGCGCGCATGAGCAGGCAGGCGAGGATGCCGGCCCGGTATCCGAAGCTGTGGAAGAACGGGTTGACCATGAGATAGCGGTCGCCGCGCCGCAGCCCGACCAGCCGGGCCCACTGCAGGTCGACGCGCAGGTTCGAGGCGTGCGAGACCATCGCACCCTTGGGGTAGCCGGTGGTGCCCGAGGTGAACAGGATGTCGGCCATGCCCTCGGGGTCGATGGCGGCGATCCGTCCGTCGATGACGCCGGGGTCGACCTGGTCGGCCAGCGCGGTGAAGTCGGCCAGGGGCCACACGTCGTCACCGGCCTGCTTGCGGCCGGCGGCGGCGGACAGGTCGATGACGGTGCGCACCGAGGGCAGCAACGGCACGGGGTGCCCGACGGCCGGTGGTGGCCCGTCGCCGCGCAGCGTGGCCAGGTAGTCGGCGCCCAGGAAGGTGTCGTCGAGGATGACCATCGTGGCCCGGACCTTGGCGATGGCGTGCCGCACCTCGTCGCCGCGGAAGCGGGTGTTGACGGGGCAGAGCACGCCCCCGGCGGCCAGCACACCGAGGGCGCTGATGACCCAGTCGGCGCTGTTCGGGGCCCAGATGGCGATGCGGTCCCCGGGCTCGAGACCGTGCGCGACCGCGGCCCTGGCGAACCGGGTGACAGCCGCGTCGAGCTCGGCGAACGTCATTCGCAGGTCACCGTCTACGAGGGCCTCGACCTCCGCGGCGTCCTGCGCGGCCTGCCGTAGCAGGGCGGGGATCGTGGTCAACACGCCACTCACGCACATCTCCTCACGCTGAGCCGGCCTCTGTCAGGAACGGATCGTAGCCGACCAACCAAGCGCTTGCTAGACTCGCCGTGGCGACGCCGGCCACGCCGCCGGCGAGGCACCCAGACCCGACCGATCCGGCGTCCGGCCACGGCCCGCGGACGATGTGTGAGGGTGGCGGCCAGGCCAACGTCACGATCATTGAGAGGCTCTGATGACCCAGTCCCCCACCACGCCCGCGACGCACGGGGGCGTCGACCTGACCGGCCAGGTCGCCATTGTCACCGGAGGCACCCGTGGCATCGGTGCCGAGATCACCCGCGCCTTCCTCAAGGCCGGGGCGCAGGTGCTCGTGTGCGGCCGCAGCGAGCCAGAGCACCTGCCCGAGGCCGACGGACGCACGCCCGTCTTCGTCCAGTCGGACGTGCGGGACCCGGAGCAGGCCAAGGCCCTCGTCGCCGCGGCGGTGGACCGGTTCGGCCGGCTGGACATCCTGGTCAACAACGCCGGTGGCGCGCCGAGCGCCGACACCGCGACGGTCTCCCCGCGCTTCGTCTCGGCGATCGTCACGCTCAACCTGCTCGCTCCGTTCTACGTCGCCCAGCCGGCCAACGAGGTCATGCAGCGTCAGGGCGGCGGGACGATCATCAACATCGGCTCGGTCGCCGGTTCCAACCCGGCTCCGGACACCGCCGCGTACGCCGCCGCCAAGGCGGGCCTGACGATGCTGACCCAGTGCCTCGGCATCGACTTCGCGCCGGCCGTACGGGTCAACCAGGTGACGGTGGGTCTCGTACAGACCGAATTGTCGCACCTCTACTACGGTGACGAGGCGGGACAGCACCGCGTGGCCCGGACGATCCCCATGCAACGGATGGCGACCCCGGCCGACGTCGCTGCGGCCTGCCTGCTGCTCGCCTCGCCGCTGGCCGGCTACATCACCGGCACGGAGATCGTCGTCGCCGGTGGCGGTGAAATCCCGTCGCGCCACCTGGCCGCCCAGCCGCCCGGCACCGGCCCGCTCGGCTGAGCCCGCGGAGCAGGCACGGCCGAGGGGGTCCGCGCGTCGGTGCGGACCCCCTCCTTCGTGCGCTGCTGCCTGCCGTGGACCTCGGCAGCCGGCTCAGAGACCGGCGAGCGCCGCCACCTCGGCGCGAACCGCCGCCGGGGAACCGGCCAGCAGCTGGGCCGACTTCCCGCGCTTGAAGAACAGATGCGCGTCGTGCTCGAAGGTGAACCCGATGCCACCGTGCAACTGGATCGCCTCGGCTGCCACGGTCATCAGCGTGCCGGTGCACACGAGCTTGGCCAGTGCCGCGTCGTGCGAGCGGGTGGCGGCGCCGGTGCGCAGCGTGGTGACCAGATGGTCGGCCGTGGCCCTCGCCCCGGCGACCGCAACGGCGAGGTCGGCGCAGCGGTGCTTGAGGGCCTGAAACGACCCGATCGGGCGGCCGAACTGCTCGCGGACCTTGAGGTACTCGACGGTGAGGTCGAGGCAGGCGCGGGCGGCGGCAGCCGACTCCAGTGCGAGCATGGCGCGCACGTGGTCGAGCAGCACCCGGGCCCCCTCGCCGCCGGGGGCATCGACCCGGGTGGCGGCGGCCCCGCGGAGGTGCACCGTGCTCAGCCGCCGGGTCTGGTCGAGCGTCATGTGCGTCTGCACCTCCACCCCGTCGGCGGCCCGGTCCACGGCGTAGACGCCCAGTCCACCGTCCCCGTCCCGAGCGGTGACGAGGACGACCCGGGCGGCTTCGACCCCGACGACGAGGGTCTTGGTCCCGGTCAGCGCCCACTCGTCCCCGGCGCCGCCGGCCCGGGTGGCGGTCTGCTCGAGGTCCCAGCCCGTGCCGTCCTCCGCGACGGCGATGGCCAGGGTCAACTGCTCGTCCACGACGCGCGCCAGCAGGGGCTCGGCGCTCGCGCCGATGGCCCGGGCGGCGAGGATCGCGGTGAGGCTCGTCGCGAGCGCGCCGGGCACGAGCCGGGCGCCGAGCTCCTCGATGACGGCGGTCCCGGCGGCCACGTCGACGCCGAGCCCGCCGAGGTGCTCCGGCACGACGAGGCCGAGCAGGCCCAGCTCGGCCGTGAGCAGCTCGTGCAGGTGCGGGTCGTGGCCCTGCGCCCCGACCATGACTTCGTGGGTACGGCGCAGGTCGGCCTGCTCGTCGAGTACCTCGGCGACGGAGGCGCGGATCTGGGCCACCTCCTCGGCCACCGGCTGAGGGCCGGCGTTCGCTTCGGGCATCGTCCTCACCTCATCGCGGCAGGCCGAGCAGGCGCTCGGCGATGATGTTGCGCTGGATCTCGTTGGAGCCGCCGTAGATCGTGTTGGCGCGGCTGAAGAGGAAATGGGTCTGGGCATCGTCCAGCTCGTACCCGGGCCCGGTGAGCAGCGCCCCGGCCCCCTCGACGTCGACCGCGAGCTCGCCGAGCGAGCGGTTCCACGTCGCCCACTGCAGCTTGGAGATCGACGCCTCCAGGCCGGACAGCCCCTCACCGGCGGACGCCAGCAGCCGCACCGCCGAGTGCCGCATCACCTCGAGCCCGATGTAGGCGTCGACGAGGCGGTCCCGCAGCGCCGGCTCCTGCCAGGCGCCGTTCTCATGGGCCCGGGCGATGACGGCATCGAGCCGCCGGCGGAAGCCGATCTGCTGGCCGAGGGTCGACACGCCGCGCTCGAAGCCCAGGGTGCCCATGGCGACCTTCCAGCCCTCGCCCTCGGCGCCGACGCAGTGCCCGGCGGCGGCGACGGCTCCGTCGAAGAAGACCTCGTTGAACTCGCTCGTGCCGGTCAGCTGGGTGATCGGGCGCACCGTGACGCCGGGCTGGTCCATCGGCACGAGCAGGTAGGACAGGCCCGCATGGCGGGTCGAGCCAGGGTCGGTGCGGCACAGCACGAAGCACCAGTCGGCCAGGTGCGCGAGCGAGGTCCACACCTTCTGCCCGGTGATGACGTAGGTGTCGCCCCGTCGCTCGGCGCGGGTGCGGACCCCGGCGAGGTCCGAGCCGGCGCCGGGCTCGGAGTAGCCCTGGCACCAGATGTCCTCGCCGCTGGTGATGCCGGGCAGGAACCGCGCCTTCTGCTCCGGCGTGCCGAACGCGAGCAGGGTCGGGCCGAGCAGCTGCTCGGACATGTGCCCGAGCCGGCCGGGCGCGCCGGCGCGGGCGTACTCCTCGTGGAAGATGACCTGCTGGGCCAGAGTCGCCGGGCGTCCGCCGTACTCGCTGGGCCAGCCGAGACCGATCCAGCCGGCCCTGCCCAGATGACGCTCCCACTCGCGGCGCAACTCGTGCGCCTCGTGCTCGCGCCCCTCGCCCCCGGTGCCGACGGCCCCGGCGAACGGCCCCGTGAGGGCCTCGTGGAGCCAGCCGCGGATCTCGGCCCGGAACTGCTCGTCGCTCACCGGCGCTCCGCCGGCCCGCGCCGCCGCCGGACCCATGTCAGGCGCCGTAGACGGGGGTCGGCGGCTCGGCGCGGGCGATGAGGTCCGCGATCGCGCCGGTGAGCTCCTCCGGCTCCCACCGCTCGCCCCTGGTGGCGGCCGGCCCGTGGCGCCAGCCGTCGGCGAGCGAGACCTCACCGCCGGCGACCTCGAAGACGGCGCCGGTCACGGCCCGCGCGGCGTCGGAACCGAGCCAGACCACGAGGGGGGAGACATTGGCCGGGTCCATCGCGTCGAAGCCCGTCTCGGGGGCGGCCATCGCCTCGGCGAAGACGACCTCGGTCATCGGGGTGCGGGCCGAGGGGGCGATCGCGTTGACGACGATGCCGTAGCGGGCCCACTCGGCGGCCGCGATCTGGGTCAGGGCAGCGATCCCGGCCTTGGCGGCGCCGTAGTTGCCCTGCCCGACGCTGCCCATGAGCCCGGCGCCGGAGGACGTGTTGACGACGCGGGCGGCGATCCGGCGGCCGGCCTTGGCCTCGTCCCGCCAGTAGGCGGCGGCGTGGCGCATCGGCACGAAGTGGCCCTTGAGGTCGACCTGCAGGACGAGGTCCCACTCCTGCTCGCTCATGTTGACCAGCATCCGGTCGCGGTTGATGCCGGCGTTGTTCACGAGGGTGTGCAGCCCGCCGAAGGTCTCGACGGTCTCGCGCACGAGGCGCTCACCGTAGGACCAGTCGCTGACGTCCCCGGTGCTGACGACCGCCCGGGCGCCGGTCGCGAGGATCTCGTCGGCGACGGCCTGGGCCGCCGCCCGGTTGCTGTCGATGTCGTTGACGACGACGTCGGCGCCCTGCCGGGCGAACTCGAGGGCGTGGGCCCGGCCCAGCCCCTGTCCGGCACCGGTCACGATCACCGTGCGTCCTGCGCAGAAGCCGCCCACCACACGTCCTTTCACTCGAGGTGCGGCCAGACAACCACACCCGCCCTGGCGATGCAAGCAAGCGCTTGGTAGGGTTCGGCAACCGACCCGAAGGATGGCGACGACGTGGGAATGTTCTCGGCTCTGCGATTCCGAGACTTCCGCTTCGTACTCCTGACCCTGGTGCTGTCCCAGGGCGGCTACTGGGGCTGCAACATCGCCTTCCAGTCGGCGCTCGCCGAGGTCGACGACACCCCGGCGACCATGGGCGCGCTCTTCTTCTGCCTGCTCGTGCCGTACACGCTCTTCTCCATCCCGGCCGGGGTGCTCGCCGACGCCGTCGACCGGCGGCGGCTGCAGATCGGGGTGCTCCTGGCGGTCAGCGTCCTGGCCGGGGTCTGCGCTGCGGCGGCCGCGGCCGAGATCGCCGACCTGCCCGTGCTGCTCGCGCTCGCCTTCCTCGCCGGCACCGGGATCAGCTTCCTGTCCCCGGTGACCCAGGCCCTCGTGGCCAACACCGTCCCGGCCGAGGCGCTCGGCACCGCCGTGCCGCTCCAGGCCGCCGGGCTCAACCTCGCCCGCTCGATCGGCCCTGCCGTCGCCGGGCTGATCCTCGTGCCCTGGGGAGCGCTGGGCACGTTCATGATGTACGCCACGCTCAGCCTCGCCTCGGTCGCGGCCGCGTTCGCCATCCGGACCCGTCGCGTCCCGCCGGTCGTCCCGGTGGTCCGGGAGAGCCTGACCGCGCAGGTCCGCACCGGCATCCGGCACGCCCTGCAGCGGCCACCGGCCGCGCTCTGCCTGACCATCGTCGGGGTGAACGCGTTCTTCGGGTGCGCCTTCACCACCCAGCTCGCCGTCCGGGCGGCCTCGACCTCGGACCACCCGGACACCGTCTTCCCCATGCTCGTGGCCCTGACCGGGGTGGGCTCGCTCGTCGGGGTCCTCGTCGTGGCCCGGCTCGCCAAGCGCATCGCCACCGTGCGGCACGCCGCGGTCATCCTCGCCCTGCTCGCCGTCAGCACCGCACTGCTCGGCACGGCGCCGACAGTGCCCGTGCTCGCGGCGGCCGCGCTGCTGTGCGGCGCGTTCAGCATCGGCACCATGGTCACCCTGCAGACGATCGTCCAGCGGGTCGTCGACGACGCACAGCGCGGCCGGGTGATGAGCCTCTACTTCCTCGGCTGGGGCGGTATGCCGTTCGGTGCCCTCCTGCTCGGCGGGCTGAGCACGTGGTTCGGCTCCGCGACCGCCTTCCTGCTGTACGCCGCCGCGTGCCTGGCGACGGCGGTCACGGTGCTCGTGCGGTTGCACCGTCGCGGGGACGGCGACCCCCTGCCCGCAGCGTGACTGACCTCTCCCGTTGTCCACCGCCCACTTCCAGGAGTTCGTCGTGACCGACCGGTCGTGCCCAACCACACCCGCCGACGCCGACGGAGGCTCCGGTGTCTGAGCAGCCCCAGTCCTTCCGGTCCGGCCCGGTCGAGCTGGACGTGCTGCTCGCCGAGCGGGCCATCGAGCGAGCCCTGCTGCGTTACGCGCGCGGGGTGGACCGGATGGACCGGGACCTCGCCGCGAGCGCCTTCCATCCGGACGCCCGGATCACCCTCGGCGGGACCGTGGCCGACCGGGACACGACGCTGGACATGGTCTTCGCGCTCGTGGCGCGGCGCACCATGACGATGCACTACCTGACGAACGTCCTGGTCGAGCTCAACCCGGCGCAGCCGGACCGGGCCCGGGCCGAGACGTACGGCATCGCGTTGCAGCGCAGCACGTCCGAGCCGCCGCACGGCAACATCGTCAGCGGGTTCCGCTACGTCGACCTCGTCACCCGGCGCGCGGGTGAGTGGCGGGTGCAGGAACGTCTGACCGTCTCGGAGTGGCAGCGGGTCGACGACCTCGCCGGACAGTGGCCGATCCCCGAGGCCTCGCTGCGGGGAGCCCGCGACGGGTCCGACCCGGTCAGCCGCCCGTGGCCGCCCGACGCGGACCCACGCGGCGGGTCCTGAGCCGTCCGTGCGGGTCGCGGGCCGTCAGCTCGGGTCCGCGCCCGGCCGGCCGAGCATCGCCCGCATCCCGCTGACGTTGCCGGCGACCAGGGCGGCCCGGTCCAGCGCGGAGCGCCGCGCGACGACCTCGGCCTGCTGGCGCACGACGTACACCGGGCCGGTACCCATGGCGGCCAGCCCCTGGGCGGCGACATCGGCCGGGTCGGCCGCGCCGGTCAGGTCGAGGCCGGCCCGCTCCATGGCGGGGGTGGCGGTCAGCCCGAGCACGAGGTGCAGCACGTCGACGCCGGCCTGCCCGAGCTCGAGCCACAGACCCTCGGTGAAGATCCGGGCGAAGGACTTCGCCGCGGCGTAGATGCTGATGTCGGCGTGGCCGAGGTAGCCGGCCGAGGAGCCGACGACGAGGATACCGCCGCGGCCGCGGGCGGCGAGCCGGGCACCGAGCTCCCGGCAGAGCTCGAGCGGGCGGGTGACGTTGAGGTCGATGACGGCCTGGACCCGGGTGAGATCCGCCTCGACGAAGCGGCTGCGGTAGGTGTTCGCGCCGGCGTTGAGGACGAGCAGGCCGAGGTCGAGATCGGCGACGGCCTCGACGATCCTGGCGGTCGCATCCGCGTCGAGCAGGTCCAGTGCGAGCACGCGGCACGGAGCCCCGGAGGACCGGACCCGGCCGGCGACCTCCTCCAGGGCCTCGGGCTTGCGGGCGACGAGCACGACGCCGAGGCCGGCCCGGGCCAATTGGTCGGCGAAGGCGGCGCCGACCCCCTCGGAACCGCCGACCACCAGTGCCCATGGCCCGTAGCGCTCGAACAGGCCGGTGACCTCGGTCATCCTTGGACCACGCTGTCCGTCGCCGCGGCGGCGGGCTTGTCGAACCAGTCCCACACCCAGGGGGTGATGGTGGCCAGGGGCCCGGTGAGCAGCGGGGTGGCCGTGCCGGCGAGCGCTGCGGGCGGGGCGGGCAGCGGGTCCCCGGCCAGGGCCCGGGTGAACTCGACCGGGTCGGCCTCGAGGTAGGTGAGCCGGATCCGCACGACCGGTCCGGCGGGATTGCTGCCGCTCGGCGCGCTGCGGAAGGTCCACACGCCTGCGACGCCGTCGCGCGCGAGCAGGTCGGGCACCTGGGTCTCGTGCTCGAACTGGGACAGGTCGGCCACATCGGGGTGCTGCGAGGTCTCGACCCGGCTCACCTCGACGTGCACCCCGCGGTTGGGCCGGAACGGCAGCGCGGCGAGGGTGACGAGAGCCCGGGAGGCCACGTAGCCCTGGACGGGGCGGAACATCCGGGTCATCGGCCGTTCGGTCCACGCCAGCTCCGGTCGCCGGCCCTGGTGGATCGCCCGGTCGCCGAGGTCCTTCCACTCGTGGATCGCGTCGGCGGCCGGCTCGGCGAACCAGTACATCGCCATGTACTGGCTGCCGGCGAGCGCGGCGTCAGGGTAGCTGCCGAGCCGCTCGCACGCAGGGGTGCGCACCCAGCGGTCGCCGTGGACGACGCCGGGCAGGGCGAGGTTCTCGGGGCGGTGGTCGAGCTGGTGCCACGCGTTGTAGTCGCGGTGGCGGTCGGGGTCGGTCACCTTCGGGAACGAGAAGAACGCGCGGGTGGCGGTCTCTGGGGTGCTCGGGATCACTTCCGGCCCTCTCACGGGTGGGCGCTGCGGCTCGTTCGACCGCTGAGCCTTGACCCTAGGGCGACCCCCTCCTACAGTCAAGCAAGCGCTTGGTTGACTACGTTGTCCGCGAAGGAGCCCGATGACCGCCAGCGACGCGGACTTCCGTGCCCGGCTCGACGCCCTGATCGGCCTCACCGACCCACCCCGCCGGGCCAAGGACCCGGTCACCGAGGCCGCCATCCGTATCTGGTGCGACGCCGTCGGCGACGAGAACCCCGCCTACCAGGACCCCCAGTGGGCCGCCCGCTCCGCGTGGGGCGGCATCGTGGCACCGGCGACCTCGCTGAACATGTGGACCCTGCCGGGCAACCGGCGCAGCCACCGCCACGCCGAGAGCCTCGACCGGGTCAACGAGGTCCTCGCTGAGCGCGGCTTCACCTCGGTGGCCGCGGTACAGACGGAGCACACCTACGTGCGCCCGCTGCGCGTCGGCGACCACCTCGAGCAGTTCCCCTCCATCGGCGCGGTCTCCCCGCAGAAGTCCACCCGCCTCGGCCTGGGCCACTTCGTCGACCTCGTCAGCGAGTACCGCACCGTCGAGGGCGAGCCGGTCGGACGCGTCGTGCTGCGGATGCTGCGCTGGAACCCGGCGACCCGCACCGAGGTCCCGGCGACGCCCGGGGACCGCCTCGCCCGGCCGGTGCGCCCGGCCGGTGCCGCCCCGGCCGACCTGCCGCCGGCCGGCACCACCGGCACCCTGACCGCGCACCTGCAACCCGGCTACGCCGCCGCCCCCCTCGACGAGCGCCCCTACCTCGTCGGCACCGCCGAGCTCGCCGACGGGACCCGCCTCAGCGCAGACATCGTGGACCTGCGCCCTGACCTCGTGCACGACGGCATGCCGGTCGTCGTGGCCCACCGGCGTACCCGCGACGGCCAGATCCTGCCGGTCCTCACCGCCCCGCGACCCGAACGCCGCACGGGCACCCGCACCGGGGCCGAGGTGAGCACCGGGCAGCGCCTCGCCCCGTGGCCGATCCCGGTCACCCAGCTGTCCATCGCGGCACTGGCCACCGCGACCTTCGACTTCAACGACGTGCACCTCGACCGCGACGCGGCCCACGAGCGAGGCGCCCGCGACGTCTACATGAACATCCTCGGCTCGAGCGCGCTGGTCAACTGCTACCTCACCGACTGGGCCGGACCGGAAGCCCGCGTCGTCGGCTTCCGCACCCGCCTCGCCGCGCAGAACCACCCCGGCGACACCCTCACCCTCGACGGTGTCGTCACCGGCCTGCAGCGGGCGCCCGAGGCCAACGGGGGAACGCACGTCACCGTCGACGTCCGCGGTACCAACAGCCTCGGTGACCACGTCATCGCCTCCGCCACCCTCGCCCTGCCCTGAGAGGAGCCCCGTGCTCGCCAGTTACGTCCTCGACTCCGGCTCCCCCGACAGCCTGCGTCTCGGCCGGCTCGAGGCCCCGGCGCCCGGCCCCGGCCAGGTGCTCGTGCAGGTCCAGGCAGCGAGTCTGGACCGGGTCGACACCTACATCCGTCGCGGCACCCACGGCATGGCGGTCACCGGGCCGACGATCCTCGGCCGGGACGTCGCCGGCACCGTCGTGCGGACCGGTCCCGGCGTCACCGGCTTCGCCCCCGGCGACGCGGTCGTCGGGTTGACCACCGGCACCCACGCCGAGCTCGCCGTCGTCCCAGCCACGCACTGCTTCCCGCGGCCGGCCGGGCTCGACGCCGTCCACGCCGCCGCGGTGCCCACCGCCGGACGCACCGCCTACGACGCGGTCGTCAACCTCGCCGGGGTGCGCCCCGGCGACCGGGTCCTCGTCGTGGCTGCCGCCGGCGCCGTCGGCACCTTCGCCGTCCAGTACGCCCACCATCTGGGGGCGCGCGTCGTCGGCACCAGCGCCCCGGCGAAGGCTGACGCCGTGCGCGCCCTCGGCGCCCTCGACGCCGTGGACCACTACCGCCCGGACGTCGTCGACGCCCTGCGTGCCGCCCTGCCCGGCGGCGAGGCCGACGTCATCGTCGAGTCGGTCGGCGGCACCTTGTGGTCCGACGTGCTCAAGGTCCTCGCCCCCGGCGGGCGGCTGGTCACCTGCGGCGTCACCGCCGACAGCCACGCCCACCTGCACCTGGGCCGGCTCATGGTCAAGGGCTGGACGCTGCGCGGCATCGGGCGGCCCGGGCCCGAGGCGGTGGCCCGCCAGCTGCGCGAGGCCCTCACCCTCTCGGCCGTCACCGCCGCCCCCGCGATCGCCGCCACGTACCCGCTCGAGCAGGCCGCGGCCGCGCACGACCAGCTGGAGGCCTCCGACTTCGTCGGGCGGATCGTCCTCACGACCGGTTGAGGCCCTGGGTGAGCGACTCCCCCGACACCGCGGACAGCACGACGAGCGGGATCTGCCGCCCGAAGCCGGCGGCCCGTTCGACGTAGCGCGCCACGTTCGGCTTGTGCGCCACGACGTGCGCCAGCAGCTCCGGGTCGCGCTCCCCGTCGGTCACCCGCGCCCGCACCGCGATCGTCTTGCGCCGCAGGACGATCCAGCAGAGGTCGTGGTGACGCGCATTGACCACCCAGGCCGGATCCGTGGGGCCGCCTCCCTTGGAGCCGACGACCACCAGGTCCGGCCCGTACGGCACGTACGGCAACGCCGCGTCGCGCAGCTGCCCGGACCGGCGGCCCACCGTCGTCAGCAGCAGCGTGGGGTTGTACGGGAACCTGCCCGCCAGCGCGTACTGCAACGACACGAGCGAGAACCCGGTCCGTCGCACGAGAAACCGGTCGAACGCCATCCCGCGCGGCCCACGGATGACCACCAGCCACGGCCGGCCGTACGAGGCGAACGACCTCGTCTCCGCACCGATGCGGTCCCGCCGGCTCATTGCGCCCGGGCCAGCAACGGTGACAACGTCTCGGCGACGTCGGCGACGTCCTCGATGCCCCGGACCACCTCGACGAGCTGCTCCTGCGTGCCCGCATCGAGGATCCCGTCGCAGAACGTGGCCAGCTTGCCGGTCACGAAGTCCCAGTCCGCCCGGGTCGTCTCGTCCCACGGGTCGCCCTGGGCGAAGTCCGACTCGACAACGTACTCCCGGCCAGCGGCCCTGATCGTCAGCGCACCCCGCGTCCGGCGGATCTGACCACCCGGGTGCGCCTTGAGGTCGGCCTCCCACTCCGCGTCGAGCACCGGGTCCGGCGCCGTCGTGATCCGGCGCGCCAGGTCCCACACGGCGGGGTCGGCCAGCCGCTGCGGGTCGTACCACTGCGGACCCGGCGCGTACCCGAGCAACACCAGCGCCGCGGCGTACGGCATGTTGAAGGCGCCGTCCAGCGGCGCGCCGAGCGTGTCCGGGATCTGCTGGGCCGGCTCCCGGAACTGCAACGTCCGGTAGGCCGCCGGGCTCAGCCGGATCTCCATGGACTCGATCTGCGACACCGGCACCCCGTGGGTCCGCGGGAACGCGCGGATCGCGTCGAGCGCGGCGTGGGTGAAGCGGCACGTCGGGTACGGCTTGAGCGACGTTTCGCTGATCCACCACGTCGAGCCCAGGCCGGCGACCATCTCGTGCCGCTCACCGCCGAGGAAGCCCATCGCCTCGATGAAGCCCGGAGTGCGGTCCAGCACGTCCAGGTCGCCGGTGTAGCCCTCCTCGGCGAGCGCCGCGCCGAGCATCCCGGCCTGCGCGATCGCACCGTACGGGCCGTACTTGAACGCGTTGAACGAGCGCCGCTCGGCCATGTAGGTGTTCTTCGCCGGCGGGGCCAGCCAGGCGATCAGGCCGAGCGCGTGGGCCAGGCGCTCCGGCTCCCAGCCGCCGACCACGGCGCACGCCGCGGCCGTGCCCATCGAGGCGTAGCCGTGCGACGACAGCGGCGACCAGCGGAACTGCCCGTCCTCGAAGGCCATGAGGGAGGTCGACAGGTTCAGCCGCGCGTTGATCTCGAAGGCGAGGATGCTCGCGCGCAACAGGCTCGCCCCGCCGGCGTGCAGCCGCTCGGCCTCGGCCAGTCCGGCCGCGACCCCGAACACCGCGAAATGCGCCGAGTTGAAGAACGTGTCGTCCGCGTCCAGCGCGTTCATCATGTCCGCGTTGGCGTGAACGGCGTTGATCGCCGCGACCCGCTGCCCCAGCCCGAACACCGTCGCCTCGGCCGGGCCGCCGAACCGGGCGGCGACCTGCTGGACCATGCGGCTGCGCCGTAACCGCACCGCCGCCAGACCACAGATGAGCGAGTCGAGCAGGACGAGCTTGCCGTAGTCGCGCACCGGCGCGGGGATGTCCTCGTCGCGGGTCGTCGTCGCGAACCGCGCGAGCAGCTGCGTCCGCGTCGGTTCCGTCGTGGCAGTCACCGCTCAGCCCACCTTTCCCGGCGCGACGAGCCGGTTGCCCTGCGCGTCCCGCGGCAGCGGCAGGGGAATCGCCGCGAGCAGCTTCTTGGTGTACTCCTGCTGCGGGTTGCCGAAGATCCGCTCCGTCGTGTCCGCCTCCACGACC
The DNA here is from genome assembly GCF_040654515.1 of Dactylosporangium sp. NPDC050688. Classification (NCBI taxonomy): domain Bacteria; kingdom Bacillati; phylum Actinomycetota; class Actinomycetes; order Micromonosporales; family Micromonosporaceae; genus Dactylosporangium; species Dactylosporangium sp. NPDC050688. Next base: position 35,380 of record NZ_JBFAIC010000050.1, on the reverse strand, counting down.
TCACCGGAGGCCATCACCATGACCCGGTCGGCGATGACCTCGACGAGCGCCAGGTCGTGGCAGACGAACAAGTACGCCAGACCCAGCTCCTCCTGCAGGTCCAGCAGCAGGTTGAGTACCTGCGCCCGCACCGACACGTCCAGCGCCGCGACCGGCTCGTCGCACACGATGAGGCTCGGCCTCATCGTCAGCGCCCGGGCGATCGCGACCCGCTGCAGCTGCCCGCCGGACAGCTCGGCCGGGTAGCGCCCCAGATAGCGCGATCCGATGCCGACCCGGTCGAGCAGCTCGGCCGCCTCCCGCTCCCGCACGGCACGGCTCTTGTCGGTGTGCACGAGGAGCGGCTCGGCGACCGCGTCCTTGATCGTCATCCGCGGGTCGAGCGAGCTGTACGGATCCTGGAAGATCATCTGCATCCGCTGGCGCAGCGCGCGCAGCTGCTTCGGCTTCGTGGCCAGCACGTCGACCCCGTCGAAGGTCACCGACCCGGAGTCCGGCCTGATGAGGCGCAGCACCATGCGCCCGACCGTCGACTTGCCCGCACCGGACTCACCGACGACCGCGAGGCACTCGCCGCGCTCCAGGTCGAAGCTCACCCCCTTGACCGCGTGCGACCACTTCGTCCGCCGGCCGAGCCAGTCCCGGCCGGAGCTGAACGACTTCGTGAGGTTCCTGACCTCGAGCAGGCTCATCAGACCGTCACTCCTTCCAGAGAGAGCTCCGCGGCGCGCACGCATCGCACCTCGTGCTCAGCGGCGCCGTCGATACGGACCAGGCCCGGGTGGGCCACGTCGCACCGGCCCGGCTCGGCGAACGCGCATCGGTTGCTGAACCGGCACCCGTGCGGCCAGGCGCCCGGAGCCGGGATGCCACCGGGGATCGCGCGCAGCCGCCGGTCGGTGCTCAGGCCCGGCTTCGGGATCGACCCGATCAGGCCGGAGGTGTACGGGTGCCGCGGGTTGAAGAAGATCTTCTCCGCGGGCGCGTTCTCGGCCACCTCGCCGGCATACATGACCACCACCTGCTGGCACAGCTCGGCCACCACCGCGAGGTCGTGGCTGACGAACAGCAGCGCCACACCGGTCTGCTCCTGCAAATCGCGCAACAGCTCCAGGATCCGCTCCTGCACCGTCACGTCGAGCGCCGTCGTCGGCTCGTCGGCGATGAGCAGGCGCGGGTTGCACGCCATGACCATCGCGATCATGACGCGCTGGCACATGCCGCCGGAGAACGCGTGCGGGTACTCGTCGACCCGCTGCGCCGCCCGCGGGATCTGCACCATCTCGAGCATCTCGACAGCGCGGGCCCGGGCCTGCTTGCGGTTCAGGCCCAGGTGCTTGCGCACCGACTCCGCGATCTGGTCCCCGACGGTGAAGGCCGGGTTCAGGCTGCGGATCGGCTGCTGGAAGATCATGCCCATGCCGGGGCCGCGCAGGTCCCGCCACTGCTTCTGGGTGCCTGCGGTGAGGTCCCGGCCGTCGAAGACGATCCGGCCCGAGGCGATCCGCCCGCCCGTCGCCCCGGTCAGACCCATCACCGCGACCGAGGTCACCGTCTTGCCGGAACCGGACTCGCCGACGAGCGCCATCGACCCGCCCGGCTTCAGCGAGAACGAGACGTCCTGGACGGTCCTCTGCCACCCACCCGAGGGGGAACGGAACTCGACGTTGAGGTTCTCCACTCGCAGGAGGTCCGCCGCCGCGCCGGTGGCGTCGTTCCCGGTGCGGGCGGTCACGCCGGCTGCCGTCTCACGTGCCATATCAGCTCCTGGTTGTTACCGGACGGGTCAGTTGCCGGACCGGGTGCGCACGAGGGCGCGGCGGACACCGTCACCGACGTAGGTGAAGGCGAGGACGGTGAGGAAGATCATCACACCGGGCGGCCACACGAGGTACGGCGCGAGGCGGATGTTCGAGGAGGCCGTCGAGAGCATCGAGCCCCAGCTGGCCGCGGGGGCCTTGACGCCCAGCCCGAGGAAGCTCAAGCTCGCCTCGGCCGCGACGGCGGTGCCCAGCGACACCGAGATGACGAGGATGATCGGCGGCAGCACGTTGGGCAGCACGTGCCGCACCGTCGTGCGCAGGGTGCTGCACCCCAGGGCGATCGAGGCCTCGATGTAGGTCTCGTGCCGCACGTCCATCGTGCCGGCTCGGGCCACCCGGAAGAAGCGCGGGGCCATGACCAGGCCGATGGCGAGCATCGCGTTGGTGATGCCGGAGCCGAGGACCGCGACGATGGTGATGGCCAGCACGAGCGACGGAGCGCTCATGATCGCGTCCATGATGCGGGTGAGGACCGTGTCGATCCAGCCGCCGCGGTAGCCCGCGATCATGCCGAAGGGCAGGCCGAGCACGAGCGCGACGGCCGCAGCCTGCAGCGCCGCCCACAGCGAGACCCGCGCTCCGAAGATGAGCCGGCTCAGCACGTCCCGGCCGTAGTCGTCGGTCCCCAGCCAGTGCTCGGCGCTCGGCGGCTTGAGCCGCAGCAGCAGGTTCTGCACGTCGGGGTCGTGCGGCGCCAGCGCCGGGGCGAGGATCGCGATGAGGGTCAGCACGAGCAGGAAGGCGCCGGCCACGATCGTCGTGGGGCGACGCACGATGCTCTTGAGGATGCCGGGGGCGGCGACCGGCTCCGGGTCACCCGTGCCGATGGCCACGGTGGGCACATTGGCGACGGTCTTGGCGAGGCCGTCCGCGGGCGTGCCGGCTCCGTGCGAGTCGTCCCCCGGCCCCGGGGACATCGGGGACCGCTTCGCGCTCATGATCGCACCTTAGGGTTGAAGTAGCCGTAGGAAATGTCGACGATGAGGTTGACGAGCACGACGATCGTCGTGCTGAACAGGACGAAGCCGAGCAGGACCGGGACGTCGCGCCCCTGCACGGCCTCGACGGCGGTGCGCCCGAGGCCCGGCATGTTGTAGATCATCTCGATGGTCACCGATCCGGCGAGGACCTCCGCGACGCGGAAGCCCAGGACCGTGATGACGGGGATGCACGCATTCTTCAGGGAGTGCTTGAACACGACGCTGGTGCGCGACATGCCCTTGGCCTCGGCGTTGAGGATGTAGTCGCTCTTCATGACCTGCCCGAGCGCCGAGCGCAGCTGCAGGGTCACCTCGGCGGCCGGGAGCAGACCGAGCGCGAAGCCGGGCAGGATGAGGTGCGACAGCCACGGCCAGAAGCCGGCGGACAGCGGCTGGAAGCCGAACGCCGGGAACATCTGCAGCCCGACCGCGAAGACCGAGACGAGCACGAGGCCGAACCAGAAGCCCGGGATGGCGATCGCGATCGAGGCGAACCAGTTGACGGCCCGGTCGACGATGCCGCCGGAGCGCAGCGTGGCCACGAGCGCCAGGGCGGTCCCGAGCAGGATGGCGAAGATCATCGCGACGAGCACCAGCGACATCGTCGTCGCCATCCGTCGCGTCAGCAGGTCGGTCACGCTCTGGTCCGAGACGAAGGACGTGCCGAGGTTGCCGTGCAGGACGTCGCCGATCCACTGGAGGTAGCGAAGCAGGACCGGATCGTTGAGGTCGAGTTCCTCACGGATCGCCGCGATGCGTTCGGGGGTCGGTTCGTCACCGGCGAGGATGGTGGCCGGGTCCCCCGGGGCGAGCTCGATCAGAGCGAAGACGAGCAACGGGACGAAGAACAGCAGGGGTATCGCTGCGAGCAGTCGCCTGCCGGCGTATCGGAGCATCTCTTACCTCGGGCTCTGAGCGTGGCACGTGGCGCCTGGGAGTGAGCCCCGCGCGGCCTGGTGCCGGCGGGGCCGTGCTGGTGTCGCCGCCGGCCCCCGGCCACAGCGGGTGGCCCTGACCACCCGGCGGCGACACCACCGGGTGGTCAGGAGCGACGGTTACTTCTTGACGGCGATGTTGCGCAGGTCCCAGATGCCGATGTTCGACATGGGGATGTTGTCGATGCCGACGACGTTCGACTTCGCGACGTTCGCGTTGGTCTGGTTGCACAGCGGCAGGAACCAGACCTGTTCGAGCGTCGTCTTCCAGATGTCCTGGTACAGCGGGGCGCGCTTGTCCATCGACAGCGTGGGGTCGGCGGCCTGGGCGGCCTTGGCCTCGACGAGCGAGGGGTTCGCGGCGAGTTTGTAGGTGTTGAGCAGGTAGGTGTTCACCGTCGCCGCCGGGTCGGCCTTCGGGCTCCACGACGTGCCGACCATGAGCTCGAAGTCGCCGGCGATGAAGCGCGGCTCGTTCTCGGTGTTGGGCACGGGGTTGAGCGTCGCGTCGATGCCGACGGCCCGCAGCGACGCTTGCACGACGTTGGCCGGCTGCTCGGCGTTGGTGCCCGCGGCGAAGGTGACGGTCACCTTGGCGCCGCCGGCCTGCTGCACCAGGGCCTTGGCCTTGTCGACGCTGAACTCGAACGGGTAGGTGTAGTTCGGCACCCGGCTCGGGTCCGTCTCGGGGACGAGCTGGCGCGTCGGCGTGCAGGTGCCGCTGAAGAGCGCGCTGATCGCCGCCGGGTCGACCGCGTGGGCGATCGCCTGGCGGACCTCGAGCTTGCTGACGTCGCCCTTGTTGGCGCGCAGGTAGACGCCGACGAGGTTCTTGAACTTCACCTCGTGCTTCTGCAGACCACTGCCCGGGGTGACGATCTTCTGGACCGTGGCGATCTCCGTGGCCGAGCTGAGCGGGGCCAGGTCGATCTGGCCGCTCTGCAGGCCGTTGAGGCGGGCGGCGGCGTCGGGCACGCGCTGCAGCTCGATGCCGCCGAGGCGGCCGACGTTCGGGTCCCAGTAGCTGTCGGCCCGCTTGAGGACGAGCTTCTCCTGGGGCACCAGCTCGGTGGCGATGTACGGGCCGGAGCCGGCGGTGCCCGGCTTGTTCTTGATGTCGACGCCGTCCTTGATGGCCTTGGGGCTGACCATCATGCCGGCCGTGCCGGTGAAGGACGCGGGCAGCTGGACGCCTTTGCCCTTGACCAGCTTGAGGCGCACGGTCGTCGGGTTGACGACTTCGACCGTCTCGATGTCGGCGAGGTCGCCCTTGAGGGTCGAGCCCTGCAGGGTCTTGCCGCGTTCGATGTTGACCTTGACGGCCTCGGCGTCGAACGCCGTGCCGTCGTGGAACTTCACGTCGTCACGCAGCTTGAGCTCCAGGACGGTGCCGTTCTCCACGAAGTTCCACTCTTTGGCCAGGCCCGGGACGACCTTGTCGTCCTTGTCCAGCATGGTCAGCCGGTCCCACACCAGGAACAGGTAGCCCCAGGCGCCGTAGCTGGTCTGCAGGGCCGGGTCGAGGTCGCGTAACGGACCCGCCGACGCGAACTTGAGCACGGCCGAGGTGTCGATCTCGCCCCCGGAACCGCTGCCGCTGTCCGTCGGGCTGGTGCTGGTGCAGCCGGCCGCCAGGGCGAGCGTCCCGGCGGCCATCAGCGCGATGACGCGCTGCCTGGTTTTGCTGATGAAACCCATTATCACCCGTCCAAATCATGAGGCGGATCGATCGAGAGGTGGTGCCGGACCGGCGGGTTGCCGGGCGGTGTCCGTGGGTGGTGGTGCCCGCCGTTCACCCCTCCGCGGAGAGGATCAGGGCGCTGGTCGGTACGCCGACGCCGGCCGTCACCAGGACGTGGCGGACGCCGTCGGGCTGGTTGGTCGAGGTGCCCCGGACGAGACGGACGCCCTCCGCGACGCCGTTCGTGCCGTGCAGGTAGGCCTCACCGATCTGGCCACCGTGGGTGTTGGTCGGCAGCGAACCGGTGACCTCGAGGTTGCCGTCGGCGATGAAGTCCTTGGCCTCGCCGCGTCCGCAGAAGCCGTACTCCTCGAGCTGGTTGAGCACGTACGGGGTGAAGTGGTCGTAGAGGATCGCCGCACCCATGTCGGCGGGCCCGAGGCCCGATTGGGCCCACAGCTGCTGGGCGCAGAGCTCGACCTCGGGGATCCGGGTCAGGTCCTCGCGGTAGTAACTGACCATCTGGTACTGGTCCGGTCCCAGGCCCTGAGCCGCCCCGACGATGTACGCCGGGGTGGAGGGCAGGTCCTTGGCGCGCTCGGCGCTGACGATGACCATCGCCTGGCCGCCGTCGGTCTCCTGGCAGCAGTCGAAGAGGTGCAGCGGCTCGGCGATCCAGCGGGAGGCCTGGTGCTCCTCAAGGGTGAGCGGCTTGCCGTAGAACCACGCCTTGGGGTTGTTCGCGGCGTGCTTGCGGGCGAGCACGGCGACCCGGCCGTAGTCCTCACTGGTCGCGCCGTACTTGTGCATGTAGCGACGGGCGAACATCGCGGTGTGCTGGGCCGGCGTGAGCAGACCGTACGGGTTGACCCAGGAGCGGTACTCGTTGTCCGAGTTGGCCTGGGTCTTCGCCGGAGGCGGCCCCTGCCCGAAGCGGACGCCGGAGCGCTCGTTGAAGGCACGGTAGGCCACGACGACGTCGGCGATGCCGCTCGCGACGGCCATGGCGGCCTGCTGGACGGGGGCACAGGCACCGCCACCGCCGTAGGGGATCCGGGAGAAGAACTTCAGCTCGGGGATGCCCAGGCTGCGGGCGACCATGTTCTCCGGGTTGGTCTCCATGGTGAAGCTCGTCATGCCGTCGACGTCGGCGGGGCTCAGGCCCGCGTCGGCCAGGGCGGCCAGGACGGCCTCGGCGGCCAGCTGCAGCTCGCTGCGGCCGGAGTCCTTGGAGAACTCCGTCGCGCCGATGCCGACGATCGCGGTGCGACCCGACAGGAAGTTGTCCGTCACGTCACTGCTCCGTTCCGCGGGGCAGGCGCACGGTCACCTCGGAGATGGCGTGCGCGCCCTTGCTGTTCATGCCACGCACCGCGACCCGCACGGTGTCCTGCTCGAGGCCGACGACCTCACCGGTCAGCCGCATCGTGCCGCCCGGGAAGTTCGGCACCCCGAGGCGGGTGCTCAGGCGCACCATGCGCGCGGCGGGGCCGGCCCAGTCGGTGACGTAGCGGCCGACGAGCCCGTTGGTGTTGTTGATGCTCATGTACGTGTCGGGGGTACCGCGCCGCTCGGCCTGCGCCGGGTCGTGGTGCACGTCCTCGTAGTCGCGGGTCGCGAGCGCGCCGGCGACGATGAGGGTCCGGGTCAGGGGGATCTCGAGCTCCGGCAGCCTGTCGCCGATGCTCACCTGCTCGATGGTGATCTGCGTGCCGCCGCTCACGACGCCTCCTCCGCAAGCTCCGGCGACGCCGCGAGCATCAAACTGTGCTTATGGTGAGCGGCCCCTCCGCTACGCTCCGGGCCGCTCACAGCTGCTCCCCCGCGTCGACGAGGTCCGCGAGCTGCTGCAGGTGCCAGGCCCCGGAGCCGGCGGTGTTGGCCAGCTGGGTGGTCCAGAGCATGTAGCGGTGGATCGGGTAGGTGACGTCGGCACCCATGCCGCCGTGCACGTGCTGCACGGTGCGCGCGACACGGTCGCCGGCCTCGCTGGCCCAGTACTTCGCGACGTGCACGGCCGCGCGGGACGGCCGCGCGGTCGTCTCGCGCCAGAGCGCGTTGAGGTAGGTGACCTCCATCGCCTCGGTGTCGATGTGGCAGTTGGCGATCTGGTGGGCGACGGCCTGGAAGGTCGCGATCGGCACACCGAACTGCTCGCGGCCCGAGGTGTAGTCGGCGGCCTGGCGCACAGCGGCCTGGCTGATGCCGCTCTGCAGGGCGGACAGCGCGATCCAGACCTGGCGCAGCAGCCAGTCGACCCGGTCGTCGTCGGGGCCCTCCGCGAGCAGTTCCGCGGCGGAGCCCTCCAGGTGCACGTCAGAGGCGAGTCCGCGGTCGGTGCGCTCGAAGGTGTCGAGGCGCACCCCGGCGCCGGCGGTCGGCACGAGATAGAGCCCGACCGCGCCCGCCTCGTCGGTGGCCGGGACGATGATCGCGTCGGCGAGGTGCGCCGAGCGGACGCCGACGGCGGTGCCGCTCAGGGTGGCTCCCTCACCGCCGGACCGCGCGCGGACGCGGGCGCCGTACGGCCGGGCGTCGGACAGGTCGTCGACGGCCACGGTGAGGACCGCGTCCCCGGCGGCGACGCGGGGCAGCCACTCGGACTGCTGCTTGGCGTCGCCGTAGCGCACCAGCGGCAGGACGCCGCCGACGAGGGTCTCCCACAGCGGAACGGTGCCCAGCGTGCGGCCCTGCTCGACGAAGACCCCCGCGACATTGTCCAGACTCAGCCCGGCGCCGCCGTGCTCCTCCGGCACGAGCAGTCCGAGGGCGCCGGACTCGGCCAGGTCGCGGTGCAGGACGCGGTCGAAGCGCTCCGGACCGGCCTCGATGTCGAAGAGGCGCTGCGGGTCACCGTTGCGCGAGAAGATGTCGCGCGCCAGGTCGTTGACCGTGACCTGTTCCTCGGTGAGCTGGAAGTCCATCAGTTCCTCTCCTCTTCGGTGGACTCCGACACGGAGGTCGCGGCCCGGAAACGCGGGAGCGTGAGGTGCTCGTCGTAGTCGAGCCAGTCCACCTGCACGGGCAGGCCGATCTCGACCTCGCCGGGGTCGCCGGCGAAGTCGGCGACGAGGCGGGTGCCCTCCTCGAGGTCGACGAGCACGACGGTGAGCGGGTAGTCGTACCCGGGGGCCTTCGGGTGGTGGCTGACGACGTAGCTGTGCACCGTGCCCCGGCCGCTCGCCTCGACCTCGTGCCACGCGAACGAACGGCAGGAGGGGCAGACCGGGCCGGGCGGGTGGCGCAGTGTGCCGCAGTCGGTGCAGGCCTGGATGACGAGGCGGCGCTGTGCGGCGGCATCGAACCAGAAGGCGTTGTCGCGCAGGATGAACGGCTTGTGCCGCAGCGCCGGGTCGGCCGCGGCCGGAGCCGCGGGCTTGGCCCTGGACGGGTCGAAGCGCAGGATGCGGAAGCGCTGGCGAGCCACGACCTCGTCGTTCTGGTCGGTGTAGGTGCGCAGTGTCGTGATGAAGTGGCCGGTGCCCAGGCCCGTGGTCTTGCGCGGGGAGATGTCCTCGATGACCGTGGTCATCTTGATCTCGTCGCCCAGGCGCAGCTCGCGCACGTACTCGTGCTCGTCGTTGGTCGCGACGACCCCGACGTAGCCGGCCTCGGCGAGGATCGCGAGCAGCCGGGCCATGGGGGTGTCCGGCGCGGCGCCCGCGGCGGCGGCCATATGGGCCTTGTAGCCGACCATGAGCCAGGTCGACAGCATCGGCGGCGGGGCGACAACACCATCCCGGCCGGTGGCACAGGCGGCCTGCTCGTCGACGTAGATGGGGTTCTCGTCGCCCATCGCCTCGACGAAGTGGCGGATCATCGCCTGGTTGACGGCATCCTGAGCGTAGCGGGTGGGCGTAGCCTCCAGGCCGCGGAACTCGAGCAGGCGGGCGAGGAAGGCCTCCTCGTCGGTGGTGCCGGGAGCCGAGATCTGCGTCGTGATGCTCATGCGGACCGTCCCTTCCTCGGCATGCCGAGGCCGGCGACCGCGATCATGTCGCGCAGCACCTCGTTGGTACCGCCGCCGAAGGTGTTGATGTAGGAGCCGCGGGTGTAGGCCTCCAGCTGTCCGCCGAGGACGGCGTCCGGGGCGCCGGGTCGCCGGGTCGCGCGGGGCCCGACGACGGAGACGAGGCTGCGGCAGACCCGGTCGTGGGTCTCCGTGCCGTAGACCTTGGCGACCGACGCGGCCGCGGGGGCCGGGTTCTGGCCTTCCCCGACGACGGCGATCTTCCAGTTGAGCAGGCGCATCGCGGTCAGCTCGGCGTAGTCACGGGCCAGCTCCGTGCGTACCCACGGCCGGTCAAGGACGCGGATCCCGTCGGCGTCGGGCTCGGCGGCCCACGCGGCGATGTCGGTCCACAGCTGCTCCGTGCGCCCGCCCATGGCGGCCAGGCCTACCCGCTCGTGACCGAGCTGGCCGGTGATGAGGCGCCAGCCGCCGTTGACCTCGCCGACGAGGGCCTCGGGGCCGACGCGCACGTCCTCGTAGTAGGAGGCGTTGGTGTGGGTGATGCCGCTGGTGGCGATCGGCGTGCAGCTGAAGCCGGGGTCCGACGTCGGCACGATGAGGATGGTGATGCCCTTGTGCTTCGCGGCGTCGGGGTCGGTGCGCACGGCCAGCCAGACGAAGTCGGCCTGGCTGGCACCGCTGGTGAAGACCTTCTGGCCGTTGATGACCCAGCCGCCCTCGGGGGTGGCCTCGGCCCTGGTGCGCAGCGAGGCGAGGTCGGTGCCGGAGCCCGGCTCGCTGTAGCCGATGGCGAAGATGACGTCGCCGGTGAGCATGCCCGGCAGGTAGGTGCGCTTCTGCTCCTCGGTGCCGTAGCGCATGAGCATCGGGCCGATGTTGTTGATGGTGACGAACGGGAACGGCGCCTGGGCGCGGTTGATCTCGTCGAAGAGGATGTACTGGTCCAGCGGCGGGCGGCCCTGGCCGCCGAACTCCTTGGGCCAGCCGAGCCCGAGCAGGCCGTCCTTGCCGATCTGGCGGATGATCTCGCGGTAGGCCGGCCGGTCCTCGTTGGTGCCGCCGAGCGCCTCGCGGACCTCAGGCGTGAGCAGGCGCGCGAAGTAGGCGCGCAGCTCCCGGCTCAGCTCTCGCTGCGCTGGGGTGTACTCCAGGAACATACATGTCCTCTCTCGGGGCATGGGGCGCCAGTCGGTGTTCGGCGGGCCGGCCGGGTCAGGTGGGCGGCAGGAGCGCGGTGCGCCCGTTGTCGGCGAACTGCCGCTCGAGGTCGCTGACGTCCGCTGCCGTGAGCGGCCGGTACGCGGTGGACGCGCCGTCGCGGATGTAGACGGGGTCGGTCGTGGCCCAGGCGGCGCGGCGCAGGACCTGCTTGGCGACCTTGCTGTTGCCCGTGGTGGGGATCTCGGCGACGATGCGCACGAAGCGGGGCCGCCATTTGGTGCCGAGGTCGGCCTGTTCGTCGAGGAAGGCGGTGAACGCCTCGGGGTCGAAGCCGGCGCCGGCACGCAGCTCGAGCGCGCACATGACCTGGTCGCCGGTGCGCGGGTCGGGCACGGCGAAGACGGGGGCGACCGACACACGATCCCAGCGCTCGATGATCCGCTCGACGGACGCGGCGGCGAAGTTCTCGCTGTCGACGCGGATCCAGTCCGAGGAGCGGCCGGCGAAGTAGAAGTACCCGTCGGCGTCGCGGTAGGCCAGGTCGCCGGACCAGAAGTCCTCGCCGCGGACCCGCTCGGCGGCGGCTTCGGGATTCTTGTAGTAGCCCTCGAACCGGGCAGCCATGCCGACGCCGACGAGCTGCCCGATGGCCTCGTCGGCGTTGACCAGCCGTCCGGTCTCGTCGAGTTTGGCCGGCGGGCACTCCAGCCCGGTGACCTCGTTCATGACCTTGACCTCGGCGCCGGCGACCGCGACGCCGAGCGCCTCGTCAGGCGTCTCGGGGGTGCGGTTGATCCGCATGACGCCTTCGCTGGAGCCGTACCCCTCGGAGACGACGGCACCGAAGCGCTGGGTGAAGCGGGCGATGTCGGCGGCCGAGGCCTCGGTGCCGACGGCGCGGCGCAGCGTGCTCGTCGCGTCGCGTGGGTCGACCGGCCGGGCCAGGACGTAGGCGAGGGCCCGGCCGACGTAGTTGAAGTAGGTGACGCCGTGCTCGTGCACGTCACGCACGAAGCCGGACGCGGAGAACCTGCGGACCATGCAGACCGTCGCGCCGCAGACCATGGCGGGCCCGAGGTTGAGCATGACGGCGTTGCCGTGGAACAGGGGCATCGCCAGGTAGCTGACCGAGTCGCGGGTCAGCTCGGTGCGGGTCAGCAGCGCCTCGGAGACCGCGGCAAGGCGCCCGTGCGAGCAGATGACCGCCTTGGGTGCCCCGGTCGAGCCGGAGGAGAACATGAGCAGCAGGTGGGCGCCGGGGTCGACCCTGCCGGTGGGTATCGGGGCGCCGGCGTACCGGGCCAGCCAGGCCGCGTACTGCGGGGAGTCGATGTTGTGCACCCGCTCAGCGGGGATGCCCAGGTCGAGCCCGTCGACGAGGCCGGCGAGGCGGTCCTCGGTGATGAACAGGTCGCAGTCGGTGTGCCGCACGTCGTGGGCCAGCTCGGCGCCGCGGCGGGTCGGATTGATCCCCACGACGGTGGCGCCGGACAGCGCGGCCGCGCAGATCCAGTACACGTAGTCGGGCGTGTTCTCCAGGAGCAGCCCCAGGTGCAGCGGCCTGCCGTCGGGCCGGGGCACGTCGGCCAGGGCGGCGGCGCGGTCGGCGGCTTCCTGCACGACTTGGCCCCAGGTGATGGTGCGGCCCTCGAACAGCAGGCCCGGGTGATCATCACCCGTGCGCCCGCGCACGATGTCAGCGAAGACGGCGGGTCCCGAGGTCCGGGCTGCCGGGGTCTGGGGTGTCATTGACGTTTCCGTTTCGTTCGTCGTCGAACACGGATCAGCGGAAGCAAGCAAGCGCTTGGTTGAGATCGTAGGGTGGGGTGCGAAGGCAGGTCAAGGCCCGGACAAGGCTTCCCAAGGGCTGTCCGCGGCGAGTGCCGAGCGCACCCGGTCGGTGTCCTCACCACGGCGCCGCGGGGCCCGCGGGATCCCGGCCGGCGTCCGTGAGAAGCGGGGCACCGGGGCCGGCTGGGCGACCCCCTCGACCTCGACGACGGCCCGCCGGGCGCGCACCTGCGGGTGCCCGGCCGACTCCGCGACGTCCAGCACCGGGTGTACGCATGCGTCGACGCCCTCGAAGATGCTGGTCCACTCCTGCCGGGTGCGCCCGGCGAAGACCGTCGCGATCCGCTCGGCCCAGCCGCCCCACCCCGACTCGTCGAACTGCCCCGGCCCGTCCTGCGGCTCGATTCCGAGGGTGAGCAGGAACGTGCGGTAGAACTTCGCCTCGATGGCCGCGACGGACATGAACTTGTCGTCGGCGGTGCGGTACACCCGGTAGAAGTGCGCCCCGCCGTCGAGGTAGTTCGTCCCACGGGCAAGGTTCCAGGCGCCCCGCGCGAGCATCGAGTGGATGACGACGGTGAGCAGCCCGCTGCCCTCCAGCATCGAGGAGTCCACGACCTGCCCGCGCCCGGAGGAGGCGCGCTCGTGCAGGGCGGCCAGGACGCCGAAGGCAAGCACCATGCCGCCGCCGGCGAAGTCGGCCAGGTACATCGGCGGCACGACGGGGCCGGAGTCGGGCCGGCCGATCGTGTCGAGCACCCCGGAGACGGCGATGTAGTTGAGGTCGTGCCCGGCGGCCGCGGCGAGGGGACCGTCCTGGCCCCAGCCGCTCATCCGCGCCACGACGAGGCGCGGGTGCCGCTCGGTGAGCTCGGCCGGGTCCAGGCCGAGACGTTCGAGCACCCCGGGGCGGAACGGGTCGAGCAGCACGTCCGCGCCGGCGAGCAGCCGGTCCACCAGCGCCCGGTCGGCCTCGGACTTCAGGTCGAGCGTGACGGTTGTGCGGCCCCGGTCGATCGCGTTGACCTGCGCGCGCTCCCGCAGGTCGGGCTCGCCCGGCGGATCGACCCGCACGACCTGGGCGCCGAGGTCGGCGAGCATCATCGTCGCGAACGGCACCGGCCCCTGCCCACCGAGCTCGACGACGCGCAGGCCGGCCAGCGGCCCCTCGGGCCGCAGGCCCGGGGTGGCGCTCACGACGTCACCTCCGCTGCGCTCCGGCGCCGCCGCGAGCCAACCCTGCACCCCTGGCTCGCGGCCCGAGCCGCTCCGCTGGCCGCTCACGACGCCACCTCCGCTACGCTCCGGCGCCGCCGCGAGCCAACCCTGCACCCCTGGCTCGCGGCCCGAGCCGCTCCGCTGGCCGCTCACGCCTGCCTCCCGGTGCCGGCCGCGCCCGAGGCGCCGGTGACGGCGCGGGGGTCCGTGCTCCACGTCTGCGGGGTCACGCCCTCCTCGCGCAGGACCCGTTTGAGGACCCGCCCCACGGCGTTCTTGGGCAACTCGGCGCGGACCTCGATGTGGGAGGGGACGGCATACCGCGGGACCCGCGGGTGCAGCCACGCGAAGAACTCCGCGGGGTCGATCTGCGCGCCGGGCGCGGGCACGACCGTCACCTTGAGGTCGTCCTCGGCCAGGGGAGACGGGACGGCGTGGACGGCGACCTCGCCGACGGCCGGGTGGGCCGCCACGATGCCCTCGATCTCGAAGCTGGAGATGTTCTCGCCGCCGCGGCGCAGGTAGTCCTTGCCGCGGTCGACGAAGTAGAGGTAGCCGTCCTCGTCAAGGCGGCCGTAGTCACCGCAGTGGAACCACAGGCCCCGGAAGACCTCGAGGGTCTTCTCCGGCTGGCGCCAGTAGCCGTTGAACATGATCGCCGGGCGGTTGGGGCGGGCGACGATCTCGCCGACCTCGCCGACCGGCAGCGGGTTGTCGTCCTTGTCGACGATGCGCACCTCGAAGGACTCGTTGACCTTGCCGGCGGTCCCGGCGCGGTACGCCCCCGGCGGGGTGAGCGTGATCAGGCTGGCCTCGGTCATGCCGTAGGCGCCCGAGCCGACCCGCTCGACGCCGAACCGCTCGGTCCAGCGGACAGCGAGGTCGGCGGTGACCGGCGAGCCGGACACGACGCGCAGCTGGCCGAAGGCTTTGCGGGCAGCCTCGGACTCGGGGGCGCCGGCGATCATCGGCAGCATCGAGCCCATGAGCGCGGCCATCGTCGCGCGGGAGCGCAGGATCTCGTCCCAGAAGCCGCTGACGGAGAAGCGCTGCGCGATGTCCATGGCCGAGCCGAGCTGGAGCGAGCCCAGGACGTGCCCGACCGCGGCCATGTGGAACAGCGGCATCGCCGACCACAGGACGTCGCCTGCCTGGCGCTCGAGGTTCTCGTGCATCTGGCGGGCCATGTTCGCCGCGAAGCCGTGGCTGACCATGCACGCCTTGGACGGTCCGGTCGTGCCGGCCGTGTAGATGAGGTGGCTGGTGGCGTACGCGTCGAGGTCCGGGGTCGTGGTCAACGCCGGGCCCTCGGCGACGGCGGCGTCGAAGTCGATGACCTCGGTGGCCCAGACGGGCGCCGGGCCTGAGGACGGCCGCCCGGCCTCGGGGGCGCCGACGAGGACCGGTACCCGCAGCCCGGTACCGGCGAGGGCGTCGTCCATGACGGGCACGAACTCGTCCTCGAGGATCATCGCGATCGGGTCGGCGTCGTGCACCTGGTGGGCCAGGATGGGGCCACGGTTGCTCGTGTTGAGCGGGACGACGAATCCGCCGCGGAGCGTCGTCGCCCACCAGGCGAGCAGGGCCAGCCGGCCGTTGCGGGCGAGGACGACGACGCGGTCGCCGGGGGCGACACGGTCGGCGAGGAACCCGGCGAGGCGGCGCGACGCGGCATCGAGCTCGGCCACGGTGAACGGGGTGCCGGCGAGGGTGAGGGCGAGGTCAGGCTGCTGCTCGAGCACGCGGGACAGTGCGGCCAGGAGAGGGGCGGCTGCGGCGGGGCGGGTCACTGGCTCTGGCTACCTTTCTTCGGGCCGGCCGGTCGCGGCGGGCGACCGGCCGGCCGACGGGTGGAGTCCGGGCGCTCAGCCCTTCGTCTTCGCGACGGTGCGCAGGTCGAACAGGCCGAGATTGGTCCACGGCAGCTGCTCGGCCCCGACTACCTTCGGGGAGGCGATGGTGGCGTTGGTGAGGTTGCAGATCGGGATGAACCACGCCTCGGTGAACAGCTGGTCCCACAGCTGGTGGTACTGCTTGGCGCGCTCCTCGACGCTGGAGCGGGGGTCGGCGGCCTTGGCCGCGATCGGGGCGATGACCTCAGGGTTGGTGGCGAGCTTGTAGTTGCCGGTGAGGTAGTTGTTCACCGTCCCCGCCGGGTCGAGGCGCGGGTTGAAGGTGTTGGACACCTCGAGCTCGAAGTCGCCGGCGATGAAGCGGGCCTCAGTCTCGGAGTTCGGCGTCGGGTTGAGCGTGGCGTTGATGCCGGCCTGGGACATGGCGGCCTGGATGGCGGTGGCGGGCTGCTCGGTGTTGGTGCCGGCGGAGAAGCTGATCGACACCTTGGCCCCGCCCACCTCGGCAATGAGCGCCTTGGCCTTGGCCAGGTCGAACTCGTACGGGTACTTCGCCGCCGGGTCCTCCCACGGGCTGCCCGGGTAGATGCTGCGGGTGGGCGTGCACGTGTCGGCGAAGAGCGCCTTGATGGCGGCCGGGTCGACCGAGCGCGCGATCGCCTCACGGACCCGCTTGTCCTTGAGGTCGCCCTTGTTGGCGCGCAGCAGGATGCCCAGGACGTTGCGGAACGGGCGGGTGGTCACCTTGAGCTGGCCGGCCTGGCCGAGCTGGCGGGCCTCGATGACCTCGTTGGCCGAGGAGACGAAGCTGAGGTCGGTCTGACCGTTGATGACGCCGTTGATCCTGGTGGCGCCCTGCGGGACGCGGGTGATCTCCATGCCGGCGAGGCGCCCGGCGTTCGGGTCCCAGTAGGTGCCCGTGGCGCGCTTGACCACGTACTTCTCGTTTGGCACGAACTCGGTGGCGACGTACGGGCCCGACCCGGCGTTGCCGGGGGCGAGCTTGAGGTTGACGCCGTCGGCGATCGCCTTGGGCGAGACCATCATGCCGGCGGCGGTGGCCAGGGCCGACGGGAGCACCGCGCCGGCGCCCGGCTTGAGGTTCAGGCGCGCGGTGTGCGCGTCGACGACGGTGACGCCGGTGATGTCGGCGAGGTCCTGCTTGACGGTGCTCGCCTGCAGCGTCTGACCGCGCTCGATGTTCACCTTGACGGCGTTGGCGTCGAAGGGCGTCCCGTCGTGGAAGGTGACGTCGGTGCGCAGGGCGAGCTCGAGGTAGGAGCCGTCCGCGGCGAATTTCCACGAGGTCGCCAGGCCGGGGACGATGTTGTCCTTGGCGTCGACCATGGTGAGCCGGTCGTAGATCAGCGTGAGATAGGGGTAACCGCCGGGGGCCAGTTGGGCCGGGTCGAGATTCTGGAACGGCGACGAGGCCGTGACCCGCAGGACGGCGTTGGGGTCGATCTCACCCGTCGCGGCACTGGGGTCGCCCGTCGCGTCGCCGGAGCAGGCTCCGACGGCGAGAGTGGCGAGCGCAGTGACGGCCACGGCGAGCCGCCGGCGGTATGCAAGACGAGACACGGTGTTCCTTTCCGGACCTGCGGTCCGAGCCCGGAGCGCGCCGCGGCCGCGGCGGGTCCCGGATGGCGGGGTTGCGGCCGGTCGCTCGGCGGCGGCCGTGAGGGGCGCGATGGTGCGGCCAGTGACGGATGGCGTCGGCCGCGTGGTGTGCATGCCTGGAGCTCATCGGTGGGAGCTCGTCGGTGCCCCGAGGACTGCCGGCGCCAGGCTACATCACGAGCCAACCAAGCGCTCGTTTGGGGAACAATAGGGGCAGTCGCGGAGCGCGTCAATGGGCGCGGCACCACCGCGGCACCACCGCGACCGGTGGGGGCGACGATGCCGCGACGCAACCGTTGTCAGCACACCACCGGGTCGCTAGGGTGTAGTCAAGCAAGCGCTTGGTTGACTCGATTGCCCGAAGGAGCCCGCCCGGTGGAAGTCACTCTCGCCACGGCACAGCCCCGCGATTGCGGCATCGATGCGGTCGCCGCAGCCACCCGCCGGCTCGTCGACGCGATCACCCGCGCGGGCTCGGCCATCGACGGCGACGCCGACCGGATCGTGGCCGACCTCGACGCCCTCACCGCCCGGATCGACGCCCGCGCACCGGACCTTGCCGAGCGGATCGCGACGATGTGGCGCCAGCCCGGCCCGGGGCGTTTCGACCCCACCGGCGGCACCGAGAACCCGCTGTCGCCGCCGGTGAGCCTCTGGGTCGAGCCGGACGGCTCGGTGCGCGGCGGGGTCACGCTGGGGCTGGCCTTCCAGGGACCCCCGGGGCACGTGCACGGCGGCACCTCGGCCATGCTGATGGACCACGCCCTCGGCATCGCCAATGCCCGCGCCGGGTATGCCTCGGTGACGGTCGGGCTCGACGTCTCCTTCCACGCGGCCATCCCCGTCGGCTCGACGGTCACGATCCTGGCCCGGCACGACGGGCGCGACGGGCGCAAGGTGCGCAGCTCCGGCGAGCTGCGCGTCGGGGACCTGACGTGCGTCACGGCCCGAGGCACCTTCGTGCTCATGGACGACCCGTCGACGCAGGACAAGTTCCGGCGGCCGTCGAGGGAGCAGGCGTGAGCGGCGGTAACGGCGTGAGCGCGACTGCTGCCCCGGCCACCGCCTCGCCCGGTCCGCTCACCGGCCGCGGTGCGCTCGTCATCGGCGGGGGCGGCGGCTTCGGCCGGGCCATCGCCGCCGCGCTCGCCACCGACGGCGCCGCCGTGACGATCATGGGGCGCACCGAGGCGACGCTTCGGTCGGCCGCCGCGACGATCGCCGCGGCCGCACCGGGGGCGCTGCCCGTGCGGGTCAGCGTCGGCGACTCCGCTCTCGATCAGGATGTGGCCGCCGCGGTGCGCGTCGCCGACGAGACCCCGCTGGCGGCCGTCGTCACGACGGTCGGCGGCGGGACCTTCCGTCCTGTGCTCGCCCTGGACGCCGAGACCCTCGAGCACGACTTCCGGCGCAACGTCACGACGGCGCTGCACGCGATCAGACACGGCGGACAGGCTCTGGCCGCGCGCGGTGGGGGCTCGATCGTGTGTACCTCGTCGAGCGCGGGCGGGCACTCCTTCCCGTTCATGCCGTCCTACTCGGTGAGCAAGGCCGCGCTCGAGGCCCTCGTGCGGGTCGCCGCCGACGAGCTCGGCCACCTCGCGGTGCGGGTCAACGTGGTGCGCCCCGGCATCGTGGCCACCGACGGGAAGAACCCGGGCCTGCTGCTGGCCGACCCCGAGCTGGCCGCCGCGACCGTCGCCGAGAAGCCGCTCGCGCGGGTCGGGCGCGCCGAGGACGTCGCCGCCGCGGTCCGCTTCCTGTGCGGTCCCGAGTCCTCGTGGATCACCGGCGTGTGCCTGCCGGTCGAGGGCGGGGCGCACTTGCGCCGCGCGCCCCGCCTGGAGAAGCTCGCCCGGATCGTCAGCGGCGACGAGGTCGTCGACGCCGCCCTGGCCGGGCGCCTCCCATGACGCCTCAGGAACCCGCCGCCCGGATGGAGCTGGCCACGACGCTGCCGCCGGCGACGGCGCTGCGCGACGTGCCCGCGGTCGTGGCGCGCATCGAACGGCTCGGCTTCGACACCGTGCACGTTCCCGAGACCACGCACGACTCGTTGTCGGTCGCCCTGCTCGCGGCCGAGCACACCAGCCGGATCACCGTGCGCACCAGCATGACGCTGGCCTTCCCCCGCAGCCCGATGGTGACCGCGTACGCCGCGTGGGACCTCGCCCGGTTCTCCGAGGGTCGCTTCCAGCTCGGCCTGGCCACCCAGGTGCGCGGCAACATCGTCGGCCGCTTCTCGGTGCCGTGGGACCGGCCGGCCGTACACCTGCGCGACTACCTCGCCTCGATCCGGGCGATCTTCGCCGCGTTCGCCACGGGCGCGCCCCTGGACCACGAGGGCAGCCACTACCGCTTCACCCGGCTCCAGCCCTACTTCAACCCCGGCCCGCTGCCCACCGCGGCCCCGGCGCTGTACACCGGCGGGGTCAACCGGCGTATCTGTGAAGTGGCCGGCGAGGTCGCCGACGGCTTCGTCACCCACGCGACGAACTCGCACCCGAGCCACCTCCGCGCGGTCGTGCTCCCCGGGCTCCGCGCCGGCGCCGAGCGGGCCGGCCGCGCCGGGATCCCACGGGTTGTCGTCGTGTCCAAGTCGATCACCGGTCCGACGCAGGCCGCGGTCGCCGCAAGCCGCGCCGCCGCCCGCCAGGAGCTGGCGTTCCTCTTCTCGACCCCGGCGTACCGCACGACCCTGGACCGGCTCGGCCTGGGCGAGGTCGGCGAACGGCTCGCCGAGATGGCCGCCTCCGGGCGCTGGACGGGACTCGCCGACACCCTCGACGACGAGACCCTGGCCACGCTCATCCCGCACGGCACCTATGCCGAGCTGCCGGACGTGCTCGATCGGGCCTACGGCGGGCTCGCCGACGGGCTCGGGCTGGGGCTGCCGCTCGACCCGGACGACGACGAGGACTTCGGTGCGCTGCTCGAACACCTCCGGCGCATCCCGACGAGTGCCGCAGCCGGCGACCCACCCGCAGCCGGCGACCCACCCGCAGCCGGCGGCCCCACCGACGAGACCACCAGCGCGGCGCGCGGCGACGCCGGATCGGAGACCGTGTCATGACCGCACGCATCGGGCTGCTCACCCCGGTCGTCGTCCAGCATCCGCGCACCGCGGCCGCCTGGGAACGAGACGTCCTGACCGGCCCCGACGTCGGCGGTGCGCTGCTGGCCGTCGCCCGCGCCGCCGACGACCTCGGCTACCACCACCTGACGTGCAGCGAGCACGTCGCCGTGCCCACCCGGATCGCCGTCGAGCGGGGCGGGACGTACTTCGACCCCGTGGCCACCCTGTCGTTCCTCGCCTCGGCGACGCGCCGCGTCCGGCTCGCGACGAACATCGTCGTCATCGGCTACCACCACCCGCTGGCCCTCGCCAAGACCTACGGCACCCTCGACCTGCTCAGCGGCGGTCGCGTCATCCTCGGCGTCGGGGTCGGCAGCCTCGAGGAGGAGTTCGACCTGCTCGGCGCCGAGTTCGCCGAGCGCGGCGCGGTCGCGGACGAGGCGATCACGGCCCTGCGCGCCGCGTGGGGCAGGGCCGTGCCGCACCACGAGGGGCCCCGGTTCACCTTCACCGACTTCGTCGTCGAACCGCACGCGCCGCGTACCGCGGTGCCGCTGTGGTTCGGTGGGCGCACCCGCCGCTCGCTGCGCCGCGCCGTGGCGCACGGCACCGGGTGGGCGCCGTTCGGCCTCCCGCCGCAGGAGCTGACCCGCCTGTGGACCTCCGTGGAGCGCCCGGACGGCTTCGACCTCGTGCTGCAGATCCCGCCGCTGGACCCGCTCGGGGACCCGGACGGCTCCCGCGAGCGCCTGCGCACGGCCGATGCCGTCGGGGCGACCGCGGTCAACGCGAGCCTGATGGCCACCTCGGCGGCGCACCACTTGGAGCAGATGGCCGCGCTGCGCGACCTCGCCCCGGAACGCTTCGAGACGACCGCGTCCGGGACCTGACCGGCCCGAGCCGGATCGACCCGCGTGCAGCCCGATCCGAAAGGAACCCGCCCATGAACGACTCGCAGCCCGACCGGCTCGCTCTGCTTGAGGCTCGCCTCGAGCAGACCGAGCGGCGCCTCGCCGCCGCCGAGGACCAGCTCGCCCTGTGGCGGATCGTGGCCGGCTACGGCCCGGCCGTGGACAGCGGCTCGGCCGAGATCACCGCCCAGATGTGGACCGAGGAGGGCGTGTACGACACCTACCCGGTCGTGCTCAACGGCCGCGACGCGCTGCGCGGCATGGTGAACGGTGAGCGGCACCAGGCCCTGATCCACGCCGGCGCCGCCCACCTCATGGGCCTGCCGCACATCGTCGTCGACGGCGACCGGGCCGTCGTGACGAACTACTCGCAGCTCGTGCTCAACGCTCCCGACCAGAACGGCTACCGGATCTGGCGCACCGGCTCCAACCGGTGGGAGTTCATCCGCACCGGCGAGGGCTGGAAGGTGACCCACCGCTGGAACCGCCAGCTCGACGGCACCGACGAGGGCCGCGACATCCTCGCCCGCGCCGTCGACCCGGAGGCCTGAGCGTCGTGCGTATCGGCCTCAGCTCCCCGGTCCTGGCCGACTCCGGGCCCCGTCCCGCATGGGAGGCCGAGGCCGGGGTCGCCGAGCTGCGGGAGGTCTTCACGACCGCCGACCGGCTCGGGTTCGAGTTCTTCACCTGCCCGGAGCACGTCAGCGTGCCACCGGGGCTGGCCCGAGGGGAGCGCTTCTACGACCCGGTCGCGACGTTCTCCTACCTCGCGGCGATCACCGAGCGGATCCGCTTCCTGCCGTACGTGCTCGTGCTCGGGCTGCACCATCCGCTCGAGCTGGCCAAGCGGTACGGCACCCTCGACCACCTCAGCGGCGGGCGGGTCATCCTCGGCGTGGGCGTCGGCAACCTCGAGGAGGAGTTCGCGCTGCTCGCTCGCCCCTTCGCCGACCGCGGACCACGGGCGGACGACGCCCTGCGGGCCCTGCGGGCGTCGCTGTCGGTGCGGCTCGCGACCTACCACGGGACGTACTACGACTACACCGAGCAGGTCATCAGCCCGCACGCGGTCCAGGAGAAGGTCCCCATCTGGGTCGGTGGCCACAGCAGGCGAGCGCTGCGTCGCGCGGTCACCCTCGCCGACGGGTGGGCACCGGCCCCGGTGACGTATCGCGGTCCGGACCTGGAGACCTTGCCGCGGATGCTCGCCGAGCACGACCTGCCGGAGGGGTTCGACGTCGTCATCACGCCGCCGGCCCGTCTCGACCCGATCGGCCGCCCGGAGGCCGCGCTGGACCTCATCGGCCGCATCGGCGAGGCGGGGGCGACCGTGGTCAACCTCGTCGTGCGGCACCGCGAGCTGCCTGAGTACCTCGACCAGCTCGCGGCGGCAGCCGAGCTCTTCGGCCTCGACCGCCGCGACTGAGCACGCCCCCCGTGCGCCCGGACTCCTGCGTGGGTCCGGGCGCACCAACGATCAGGCCTCGTTGGGCATGTTCGACCAGCCCTTGCGGTCCGCCCGCGCGTACCAGCCCGAGGCGGCCAGGGTCCCTCCGTCGACGGGGATCGTGTGCCCGGTGACGAAGCGGGCGTCGTCACTGGCGAGGAACTCGACGACGGCGGCGTAGTCGTCGGGCTCACCGAAGCGTCCGGCGGGGATCCACGTGCGGATGAGCTCCGGGTCACGTCCGCGCAGCATCGCCGCGGCCGGCGTCTGCGGCGTGTCGGCGAGGTCGGGCGCGATCGCGTTGACCCGCACCCCGTGCCCGGCGACCTCCACAGCGAGGCTCCTGGTGAAGGCGCTGACCCCGGCGTTGTAGGCGGAGTACGGGGCGCACGCCGGGATACCCCGGAAGGCCTCGACGGTCGAGTTGTTGACGATGGCGCCACGGCCCCGCTCGACCATGCCGGGCAGCAGCGCATGGGTCATCGCGAGCACGTGCCACAGGTTGATCTCGTAGAGCGCCTGCCACTGCTGCGGGGTCGAGTGCAGGAAGGTCCTGGCGGCTGGGCGGAAGTCGCCGACGTTGTTGACGAGCACGTCGACCCGGCCCGAGTCGAGGGCCGAAGCGGCGGCGACCGCGGCGGCGACGCCGTCAGCGGTGCGCACGTCGGCGACGACGATCTCGACCTTGCCGCCGGCGCCGCGGACGTCGGCGGCGGTGCCGGCGGCGGCGTCGGCGTCGATGTCGACGAGGACGACGTGGGCACCCGCGGCGGCGAGACGGCGGGAGATGCCGCCGCCGATGCCGAGGGCACCGCCGGTGACGACCGCGATCCGGTCCTCGAGCCTGCGGGTGGCGCTCATCTGCCGGCTCCTTCCTCGTCGGTCCGGGTCACCGAGACACGGTGGCGTTCGATCCAGTTGATGGTCACCGCACGACGCGTGAAGGCCCATCCTTCGCCGGTGCGCGCGTACTCGTCGTCGTAGTGCAGGAACCAGACGAGGTCTGAGGGCCCTTCGCGGCCGGGCAGCAGGTGGTGCGCCGTGCCGCGGACCCGGCCACGGGCCCCGGTCGACGTCGGCAGGTAGCGCGCCCCGGCCACGATGTGGGTCGTCGCCAGGGTGCCGGCGAGTGCCCCGAGCGCGGCCACGACAGCGGGGCGGCCGACGTGGGACACGTGGGGCGCGAGGTGGGCCGGCGGCTCGGGGACGACGAGGACGCCGTCCGGGACGAAGAGCGCGCCGACCGTGGCCGCGTCACGGTCGTCGGCGGCCGCGGCATACGTCTCGGAGAGCGCGCGCAGCGCGGTGAGGTCGGCCGCGTCGAGACTGCTCATGCCGCTGGAGCGGTCGCCGCGCGCACGACCTGGACGAGTTCGGCAGCGGCCCGCTCGCAGTCGCCGCGGGTGTAGCCGAGCAGTGCGGTCTCGGCCGGATCCGGTTCGTAGGCAAGGACGTTCCCGCGGCCCTGGACGATCATCGAGTCGGGCATGAAGGGGTGCGGCTCGTCGAGTTCGGCGATGGTGCGGTTGCCCCCGGCCGCGTCGACGAGCAGCTGGAAGAACTGCGCGAACGTGAGGTTGGCGTCACCGATGAGGTATGCCGCGCCCGCCGCGCCGCGGTCGAGCGCGCCGCCGATCGCCTCGGCCAGGGACCGGGCCGACATGTAGTTGGTGCCGCCGGCCGGTGCGTGGTCGGGGATCTGCGGCTCGTTGCCGGCTGCCCAGGACACCATGCGGCGGTAGCGCTTGGCCGTGATGCCGGGGATGGCACCGATGATCGAGGGCGGGTTGAGCGTGCAGACTGTGAAGGAGTCGTCGGCCAGCGCCCGGGCTCCCTCGTCGGCGGCGCGGCGGGCCGCGACGTAGGCATTGGAGTCGGCCAGGGCGGGTCGCAGGTGATGGTAGTAGCTGCCGACCTGGACGAAGCGGGAGACGCCCGCGCTCTTGGCGAGAGCGGCGAAGGCCGGCACCCCCACGCTCTGGGTCTCCCTCCAGAACTGCGTCTCGTCGACGTCGCGGGGCAGGTGGCGCACGTCTTGTCCCGCGGCGAAGACGACCGCGTCGAAGGCGGCGAGGTCCTCCCGGGTGAAGGTCTGGCGGGTGTAGTCCCCGCGCAGGACGGGCAGGCCGGCTACGGGCGAGTCCGCATCGACCGCCCCGCGGGCGGCGACGGTGACGTCGTCTCCCCGGTCCCGCAGGTAGAGGGCGGCGTGGACGCCGATCATGCCGGTTCCACCGACCACGAGCACCTTCATCGTGAGGTCTCCTTGCCTAGTGAGGCGGCTCCCGGCGCGAAGGGAGCACCAAGGCCTCCGAGCCTACCAAGCAAGCGATAGGTTGGTAACCGCGAGCGCACGCTGCCGGACCGGTGGTCCCGGTCACCGCTCGGCCAGCTGGTCGCGGCGGCGGGTCAGGTACGCGATCTCGGCGGTGTTGCCGGCCAGGGCGATCGCCGCGTCGTACGCCAGCCGCGACTCCCGGCTGCGGCCGAGGCGGCGCAGCAGGTCGGCGCGGGTCGCGTGGAAGGCGTGGTAGCCAGCCAGCCGGTCGCCGAGCCGGTCGACGGCGGCCAGCGCCACCTCCGGCCCGTCGAGCTCGGCGGCGGCGACGGCCCGGTTGAGCGCGACGATCGGCGACGGGTCCAGCCGGGTCAGCTGGTCGTACAGGGCGACGATCTGCGACCAGTCGGTGTCGCGGATGTCCCGGGCCGAGGTGTGCACGGCGTTGATCGCGGCCAGGATCTGGTACCTGCCGGGCGCGACCCCGCTGGCGAGCCGCTCCCGGACCAGCCGGTGGCCCTCGGCGATCAGCGCCGGATCCCACGCGCCGCGGTCCTGCTCGTCGAGGGTGACCAGCTCCCCGCCGGCGGAGACGCGGGCGGCGCGGCGGGCCTCGGTGAGCAGCATCAGCGCCAGCAGCCCGGCGACCTCACCGTCGTGCGGCAGCAGGACGCGCAGCAGCCGGGTGAGCCGGACCGCCTCGGCGGTCAGGTCGCTGCGGACCGGGTCGGCGCCGGGGCCGGTCGCCAGGTAGCCCTCGTTGAACACGAGGAACAGCACGGCGAGCACCCCGCCCACCCGGGCCGGCAGGTCGTCGGCGGACGGCACCCGGTACGGGATCCGCGCCGCCTTGATCTTCGCCTTGGCCCGGGTGATGCGCTGCCCCATCGCGGTCTCCTGCACCAGGAACGCCCGGGCGATCTCGGCCACGGTCAGCCCGCCGAGCATCCGCAGCGTCAACGCCACCCGGGTCTGCATCGCCAGGGCCGGATGGCAGCAGGTGAAGATCAGCCGGAGCCGTTCGTCGTCGATGGCGCCGATCGGCTCGGGCGGTCCATCGTCGTGCAGCATCTGCGCCTGCTTCTGCTTGTCGTCGCGCTTCAGCTCCCGCCGGAGCCGGTCGATGGCGTGCCGGTTCGCGGTCGTCGTCAGCCACGCGCCCGGGTTCGGCGGCACGCCGTCGCCCGGCCACCGCTGCACGGCGGTCGCGAACGCCTCGGCCGCGGCCTCCTCGGCGACGTCGAGGTCACCGAACCGCCGGGCCAGCGAGGCGACCACCCGCGCCCACTCCTCGCGGTGGACCCGGGCGATCACCTCAGGTACGTCGGTCACGGTCGCCCGCTCACCCACTGATGAACGGCCGGACCTCGACCTTGCGGTTGCACGCCTTCGAGCCGGCCGCGGCCAGCTTCAGCGCCACGTCCAGGTCGGGTGCCTCGACGATCCAGAAGCCGGCGAGGAACTCCTTGGACTCCACGAACGGCCCGTCGCTGAACAGCGCCTCGCCGTCACCGGTGTGGTCCACCACGGTCGCCGTGTCCGGCGCGGTCAGCCCGCCCGCGAACACCCAGTGCCCGTCGGCCCGCAGCCGCTCGTTGAACACGTCGATCGCCGCCATCTCCTCCTCCGTGGCGAGACCGGGCCCGTCAAAGATGACCGAGAACAGGTACTGCATCCGCACATCGTCTCCCGTGCCGCCGGCCGTCCCCGCTGAGCGGCCGCTCACCCCTGCAACGAACGCCACTACCCCGATCCGACAGCACCGGCCCGACATTTTCAGGTTTTTTCGCCGGTACGCCGTCCGCCGGGCCTACTCGGTGCAGATGAACCTGGCATCGGCCCAGACGGCGGCCACGGACCCGGACCGGTCCTCGACGACCAGGTCGAGGTGCCTGGTGTCGCCGAGCTCCAGCATCAGCTCGCGGGTCTCGCCGGCCGGCACCGGGTCCGTGACCAGCACCGGGTCGCCGTCGAGCAGGACGGAGAACTCGGCGGCGCCGTCGGTGTGGGCAGGGTCGACGCCGATCGTGACGGCGAAGCGCTCGCAGGCCGGCGGGTACAGGCGGACCGTGCTCGGCGTGTGGACACCGAGACCGCGTTCGTAGGCGACGCCGGCCAGGACGATCGGCTCGCCGTCGTCGGGTTCCGCGCCGCCGTTGGTGCGGTCGCGCTCGACCGGGCCGAGCCCGTTGCGGACCGCCGTGTACGGCAGGTCCGTGACGTAGTGGATCTCCTCGTACGTCGGCTGGCGCTCCTCGCTCTGCGTGGTGACGTTGCCGGCCCACCACACGGTCACGACCGCCAGGGCGAGCGCCGAGACCATGAAACCGGCCAGCACCCGGCGCCCGTGCGGGTCCTTTGCCGTTGCCGGTGCCGTGCCGGTCCCGGGCGGCACCACCGGCGCCGGCGGCACCAGCCGGGGTGGCCGGCGCGCGGCGAGGTCCTCGACCCAGCCGAAGGCGAGCGTCGCCACGGCGGCGCCGGCGACGACGATCAGCGTGGTGACGGTCCGCGCGGTCCACGTGGCGTCGCGTGCCGCCGCGTACACCAGCGGCGCGATCCCGAGCATGGGGAAGTGCCACAGGTAGATGGTGACCGCGCGGGCATTGACCAGCGCGATCCACCGGTCGAGCCGTCCACCCGGCCGGATCCACGACATCGGCTGGTCGCAGCGCAGCACGACGGCGACGAACGCCACCGACCACCAGCCGTTGGCGACCGGGTGGTGGTTGAGGTCGAAGTCGCCGCGGGGGGCACCGTGCCACAGCAGCCACGCGGCGCCGGCCCCGGCGCAGCCGGCGACGATCGCCGTGAACACCGGCGCGGGGATCCGGTGCAGCAGCCCGTCGCGGTGCGCGTACCCGATCAGCCAGCACCCGAGATAGATGGACAGGTCCCGGGCGACCGACTCGAACGAACCGGAGATCGTGAACAGCTCCAGGTGCAGCGTCACCGGCAGCAGCAGCGCGACGGCCAGCGTCGGCACCGGCCACGCCCGGAACGCCCGCAGCGTCACCGGTGACAGCACCACCAGCCACAGGTACGCCACCAGGTACCACAGCACGGCCGTGGTCATCCAGCCCCACGCGGCGGCACCCGGCGGTGGCCATTTGATCGGCAGCACCCACCACAGCAGGTCGATCCGCTCGCGGCGCTCGTCGAGGAACGGCCCCCAGCCGTAGGCCAGATTCAGCGGAAGCATGACCAGCCCGTACGCCCACAGCGGCGGCAGCAGGCGGCGCAACCGGCCGCGCACGACGCGACTCGGCGAGCGGTCCAGTGACCGGGCGGTGAGCGAACCGGCCAGGGCGAACATGAGGCCCATCGCCGGGAACAGCACGGTCAGCCAGCCCAGCCCGGTGCCGTGGTACACGACCACCCGCACGACGGCGGCGGCCCGCCAGGCGTCGATATACCGCTCCCGCCGCTTCGCTGGCGCCGGCGACGCAGCCTGCGCCAGCGGCTGGGGGACGGCACGTGAGCGAGGATGCATGAACTGAGCCTGACGTCGAACAGCGGACACGGAACGCCGACCAGACCTCCCCCGCCGGACCTGCCGGTCACCTTACCTGCCACCGCCGGAGCAGGCCATTCGAGCAAGGTCGTCGATCCTCCCCCGCACCGGCGCAGGTGTGCCCTGACCTGGTCTGACAGGATGTCTGATATGTCGACCACATCGAGCGACGACGCTGCGCGACGGGTTGTGGTTGTCGGGTACGACGGCTCGGAACTGCTCGACATCGCCTGCGTCACCTCCACCCTCGACCTGGCGGTGCGGATCGCCGGGCGGACGCTGTACCGCACGGAGCTCGTCTCCCCCAACGGTCACGCGATCCGCTGCGACTCCGGCCTGGAGCTGCACAGCAACGGGTCGCTGCAGCGCGCCACCGGGCCGATCGACACGCTGGTCGTCTCCGGGGGCCGGGGACACGAGGCGGCCGCCGCCGATGCGACCGTCGTCGCGCACGTACGGCGGCTCGCCGCGCTGGCCCGCCGGGTCGCGTCGGTGTGTACCGGCGCCTCCGTGCTCGCGGCGGCCGGGTTGCTCGACGGGCGGCGGGCCACGACGCACTGGCACTACGCCGACGTGCTGGCGCGGCAGTACCCTGCCGTCCGCGTCGATCCGCGGCCGATCTTCATCCGGGACGGGCGGGTGGCCACGTCCGCCGGGGTCACCAGCGCGCTGGACCTGACGCTGGCGCTGGTGACCGAGGACTGCGGGCCGGACCTGGCCCGGGTGGTCGCGCAGGCGCTGGTCACCTACCTGCAGCGGCCGGGCAACCAGGCGCAGATGAGCGTGTTCACCGCGCCGAACCCGGACCACGTACTGGTCCGCCGGGCGGTCGCGCACGTGACCACGCACCTGGCGACGACGCTGGACACGGCGACGCTCGCCGCGCGGTGCGGCGTGAGCGCGCGGCAGCTGCACCGGCTGTTCGTGGAGCACCTGGGGATGCCGCCCGGGCAGTTCGTGCGCCGGACCCGGCTGGACACGGCCGCGCGGCTGCTGGCGACCACCGGGCACCCGATCGGCATGATCGCGCGGTGGTGCGGGTTCACGTCGCTGGAGACGCTGCGGCAGGCGTTCGTCGCGCAGTACGGGGTGCCGCCGTCGCAGTACCGGACCGTGTCGTCGACGGCCCCGGTCGCCGGTCCGGGCCCGTGATACAGGTTCCGTGCCGGGAGTGCCAGGATTTCTGACGCGGTGCCGGGTGCGGCTCGGCCCCGGCGTCCGGCGCGGCCAGAGTGAGGGGCATGAATCCCACCTCCTCGTGGCTGTCGCGCCGCTGGCCGGCCGCCGCCGGGCTCGCCGCGGCCGTCGCCGTGCTGCTCACCGTCGCCGACCGGGAGACTGCCGTCACCTGCGTGTGGGCAGCCGTGCTCTGCTATCTCGCCGCGGCCGCGCTGGACCGGCCGTGGGTGGCGTGGGCGGCCGTGCCCGGCGGCAGCGTCGTCATCGTCGCCGGCGAGATCGCCGGCGTGGGCCGGTGGGTGCTGCTGGGCGCCGCCGCGGCGGCGCTCCTCGTCGTGGCCGTGGTCGTCGGCGCCCCGCGCCGCCAGGTGCTCACGCAACTCGCCGGCGGCATCGTGTACGCCGGCCTCGCGCTCGGCGCGCTGGCGCTGGACCCGGACGCCGGCCTGGTCGTGGCCGGGCTGGTCCTGGCGGCCCACGCGGCGTGGGACGCGGTGCACCATCACCGCAGAGCGGTCGTGTCCCGTTCGCTGGCCGAGGCCTGCATGGCGCTGGACCTGCCGCTCGGGCTCGGCCTGGTCGTGCTCGGCCTGGCCGCGTGAACCCCCGGAGTCGTGCTCGGCCCGGCCGCGTGAACCCCCGCACACGAAGGTTCCCGCCGCGCCGGCCTCGATTTCGAGCCGGCCGGGATCCGCCCGCCCGGCGGTCACCCACGAACCCGTCCACCGGCCCGACCCGCACGGTCGGGCCGATCCCGAAAGGAGTCACCATGAACCACGCACACGACCACGCGACACCGCGCCGCCGTCGCCTGTCCGGCCTCGCCGTGTCCCTCGCGACGGCCGCGGCGGTGCTGCTAGCCCCCTCAGCGGCCGCGGCGGCACCGCAGCGCTCCTTCGCCGAGGGCAGGATCGACGCCATCCTCGCCGGTGACCCGGCCGCGACCCGGCTGTCGGCGAACCAGGTCGCCTGGCCCGACGACGGCGTGGTCCTCACCGTCACCGACGGGGACCTGGACGCCACCGGCAGCTGGTGCGGAACCGGCTACGCCTGCGTGCACGCCGACGCCAACCGCGGCGGCTACGGCTACGCCTTCTACGAATGCCGGGTCTACCGGCTCCCCGAGTACGGGTTCCCCACCGGCCAGCGCGCCGGCGCGTCATCCTGGTACAACAACCAGACCGGCGGCGCGAAGATCATGTTCGAGGACGAGTGGTTCACCCTGCCACGGGTGCTGGCCGGGTACGGGTTCGGCAACATGCCCAGCTACCTGAACGACAAGGCGTACTGGCTGCATCTGCTGTGCTGAGCACCCGGCTCAGCGGCGGCGGGGGACCCAGAACTCGACCTCCGTGCCGATGCCCGGGCGGCTCTTGACGGTCGTCGTCCCGCCGAGGTCCTGGATCCGGCCGCGGATCGACTGCCGCACCCCGAGCCGCCCGGCCCGCGCCGCCTCCTCCAGCCGGCCGGCCTCGAACCCCACCCCGTCGTCGCGGACGGTGACCCGTACCGCGTCGTCCTCGTCCTCCAGCAGGATCCAGGCGCGGGCGCCGGTCCCGGCGTGCTGCCGGACGTTGTCCAGGGCGGCCTGGACCGCCGCGGACAGCTCCGCGGCCGGGCCGGCGGCCAGGGGCACCGGGTCGGCCGGCATGGAGACCTCGATGAGCGGCGACGCGAGCCCGTTGAGCAAGGTCCGCAGGTCTGCCGAGGTGGTCGCGGCGCCGCCGGTACGGGTGCCGCTGAGCAGGTTGCGCAGGGCGACCTCCTGCTCGCCGGCGAGCGCCGCGAGCTGGGCGCCGGTGCCGCCGAGCTCGGAGCCTTCGCGCTGGACGAGGGCGAGGACCTGCAGCACGCCGTCGTGGATGGGGCGGGCCAGCCGGTCGCGTTCCGCGGCGGCGGCCTCCTGCCGGATGAGCTCGGCCTGTTTGCGTTCGGCCCAGCGTTCGGTGAGGTGGTGCGCGACGCCGAGGCCGCCGACCGCGGCGGCCGCCACGAGCAGCAGCCCGCCGGCGGTGTCGAGGTGCAGGTCCGCGCCGACCTCCCGCGCGGGGGTCCCGCTGCGCAGGTAGATGACCGGGGCGGTCTTGACGCCGGCGGCGACGAGGACGCCGGTGATCGGGCCGAGGACGGCCGGGATCGCGCCGCGCGGGGCGAGGACCGGGGCGGTCGCGCCGACGACGGCGGTCGCGGCGGCGGTGCACAGCACGATCATGAGCAACGCCGGGGTGACGCCGTGCTGGGCGGCGAGTTTCTGCGGCTGGCCACTGGTGGCGGAGAACGCGATGAACAGGCTCACCGCCGCCCCGACGGCGAGCGTCGCCGCGGCCGGGATCCGCCACCTGCCGGCGACGGCGGCCGCGCCGATCGCCACGCCCAGCAGCGCGCCGGACCAGCGGGCGGGGCCGGCGTCGCTGGTGGCGAGCAGGGCGATCGCCAGCGGCGCGGAGACCGCGATCTGCGCGGCCGCCGCGGTCAGCGCGCCGGTCAGCGACCACACCCCGGCGAGAGTGGCCAGGACGGCCGCCGCGGCGAGGGTGAGCCCGCCGATGATGCCGCCCCGGGCGTTCGAGGAGGTGGCCAGGGTCCGCCAGCTGACCTCCAGCAGGTCCGCGAGCCGTTCGGTGGACAGCATGGCGAACGGCAGCGTCACGAGCGCGACGAGGCCGCCGGTGAGGACGAGCCGCAGCCGCTTCCAGCTCCAGGGCTTCTCCCCCGGCGGGCCGACGGCGGCGGGGTCGCCGCGCCGCCACCGCCAGGTCGCCGGGGCGATGGCCGCGAGGCCGGCCACGACCAGGATGACGCGCCAGGCGGGCAGTGCCGGGTCCAGCATCTGGTAGATGGTGCCGGGCAGGGCGCGGCCGAACAGGCCGAAGCCGACGGCCAGGCCCGCCGCGGCCGCGCCGAGGCCCGGCGCGCCGGTGCCCAGCAGCCGCTGCGCGGCGCCCAGCACCCCGATGACGAGGAGCGGGAACGCGGCACCGAACGCGTAGTAGAAGGTCAACCCGCGTGGGTCGGGGTTGAGCTGCGGCCACGCGACCGGCAGGCACAGCAGGCCGCCCACCGCCACCAGCCACGGCCACCATCGCACCAGGCACAGCGCGAGGACGGTCGCCGCGGTGGGGATCAGCGGCGTGTACGGGTCGGGCCCGTAGTACGCGTCGGGCCCCTGCACGCCGAGCCGCGGCGAGAATCCTCCCCCGTGTGAGGACTGCACGACCGCGATCAGCAGACAGCCGCCCAGTGCCGCCAGGGCGATCCACCACCGTTGCGCCTGTTCCTGCATGACCGTGATCATGACCGATGTCCGGCGCGCGCGACGGCTGGGTGCGGCCGGCGGGCCGTCCGATTGGTGCAGGGCCATGCACGAAGACTTCCGCACGCACGGCCGCGGGGCATGAGTAGAACTACTCAGTCGAGCCCGTGCTCGAGTGCGTAGCGCACCAGGGCGCTGCGGTTGTGCAGCTGCAGCTTGCCGAGGGTGTTCTGCACGTGGTTCTGCACCGTGCGCAGCGAGACACCCAGCTCGCCGGCCACGTGCTTGTACGACAGGCCCTTCGCGACCAGCCGCAGGACCTCGATCTCGCGGGCGGTCAGCACCGGCCCGCCCCGCGGGGACCTGGCCAGCTTCCGGTACTCCCCCAGCACCAGCCCGGCCAGCCCGGCGGTGAACACGGCGTCGCCCTCGGCGGTGCGCCGCACCGCGTCCAGGAACTCCTGCTTGCCGGCCGACTTCACCAGGTACCCGGCGGCGCCGGCCTTCAACGCGTCCAGCACGTCGCGCTGCTCCCCGCTGGCCGACAGCATCAGGATGCGCACCGCGGGCAGCGCCTCGAGCAGGCCGCGGATCACGTCGACCCCGGGCAGGTCGGTCAGCTGCAGGTCGAGCACCACGACGTCGGGGCTGGCCGCCCGGGCCACCCGCAGCGCCTGGGCGCCTTCGCCGATCACGGCGGTGACCAGGTAACCGGCGTCGGTCAGGTCCCGGGCCACCCCGTCGCGCCACATCGGGTGGTCATCCACCACCATCACTCGCACGGCCACCCCGATCACGATAGCCGCCCCGCCCGCCCGGCTCGTCGTCGATGACCGGCCGGTGGCGCACCCTACGATCACCGGTGTGGCCGAGACCGTGATGCTGATGTTCAGCTACTTCGAGCACGACTGGGACCCCGGCATCGAGGGCGCCGAGGCGATGGACGCGGAGCTGATACGGCGCGTGCACGAGGGCGAGTGGCTGCCGTACCACGGTGAAGAGCCGGATCCGGACGACATCGCGACGATCGAGGAGCTCGAGGCGCGGGCCCGCGAGGTGATCGACGAGTGGGACGTGCCGGAAGACACGGTGCGCGTCCCCATCGAGAAGTTGCGGGCCCTCATCGCCGACGGCGGCTGGACGTTCGTCGCGGGCGAGTTCGCAGAGTTCGAGGGCCACCACAACGACACCGAGTACGTCGTCAAGCTCACCCGGTAGGCATCGGCGTCGGGCCGCTGGGCGGACCTGTTCCGTCTGGTCGTGCATCGGCATCGGGACCGGCCGGTCGTGGCCGCACCCGACGTGGTGAGCGGCTAGCCCCGGCGCCCACGAGCGAGCTGTCCGGGATACCATGTGTGCGGGCAGTGCGCCTGCCCGTGCCCATGGATGGCCGCCCACGCTTGGCCACCCGATGCGGGCCAAGGGTCTCCGACTCAGCGCCGCGGTCCCGGTGTTCGGCGTGCCGTCACGCCGTCTGTTCGGTGCGAGGCGTGGGATCGCGCCGGAGAGTGGCGTTCATGGCTGACCAGCATCCACGACGGACCTCGCGGCAGGATCAGGCCCGCAAGCGGGCCATCCGCGCCCAGGCCGCCCGGACCGGTGTCTCCTATTCGGTCGCAGCCCGGCAGATGGAGGCGGTGGGGTTGCGACCCGGCGAGATGATCGCGATGTACGGCCGGACGATCTACCCCACGGGTCACGATTCACACCGGCAGCACCTGATCGACCTGCGGGAACGGCGTTCGATGGACGAGCGGCTGGCCGACACCCGCCGCGCCGCGGTACTGCCCGGCGGCCGGGCCCAGCACCTGGTAGAGCGGTTCCCGCCCACCCGTGGCCGGCCCGGGGCCAAGGTCGGTCCGCTCTATCACGGCACGTACCGTCAGGAGCTGCTGACGATGCTGTACGTGACTGTCGCGGTGGAGTCGCCGGGCCTGATCCCCGAGACGGGCGACCTCGCGTGGATCGCCGAGATGGGCGAGGAGACGGCGCTCGACATGGCCTGCGCCGAGCTGGATCGCGAGGCCCGGGCGCTGCTGGAGCGGGAGCCTGCGACGCTGTGGCCCGCCATCGAGCGGGCCCTTGCACTGAGCGAGAACAGCCCGCAGTTGCCGCTGCGGCAGGAGGCGACCCGCCTTTCCGCGTTGTACCGCAGCATGTGGGCGCCGCGCGAGAGCGCCGACGGCGAGCCCTATGTCGACGATCCGCCGTTCGAGGGGGTGCGTCAGATCCTCGACGTCCTGCTGATGGTCGCGGACGACGGTCACGCGCCCGGCACCAGGGTGCGGATGCTGGCGAGTCCGCACGAGAACCGGATCGCCACGATCGTCGGCGCGGTCTGGGGCTCACCGGGTCCACCGGTCGCCTACCGCGTCCAGGTCGAGGAGTCCACGATCCGGCTGACGGCCGAGACCGCCGATCTGGTGGTGCTGGCCGATCAGGAGTCCCTGGCGCGCTGACGCCCACCCCGAGAGGCCGGTCCGAATGGGACAGGCCTCTCGTCGCTGGGAGGAACGGACGTCAGTCGCCGCTCTCCTCGGCCGACATGCCGACGGGCACGGAGTCCGGCACCACCTCGGCGTGGTCGGCGCTGTTGAAGACCAGCTTGGCCTTCTCGAACTGGGCGGGGTCGCCTTCGCAGTCGATGACGACGATCTGGCCAGGCTTGAGCTCGTTGAACAGGATGC